>JAFGQA010000224.1 GCA_016935885.1 Phycisphaerae bacterium
CTACGCCAACATCGACCAGCCGCAACTGAACCACTGCATCGGACCGACGTCCTACGTGACCGGCCCCGTCGGCTACGTGCGGCTCCACGGCCGCAACCACGAGAAATGGTTCAACGACAAGGCCGAGGCGTGGGAGCGGTACAACTATCTCTATCGCGATGAGGAACTGGACGAGTGGGTGACGCGGATCAACGAGATCAGCCGCCAGAGCCGCGAGGTCTACGTCTTCACGAACAATCACTATCGCGGCCAGGCCCCGGCCAACGCCCTGCAGTTGCTGTCGAAACTGGCCCAGGGCCGCGTCTTCATTCCAGAGCCGATGCTTGCCGCCTTCCCCTTCCTGTCGAGAGTCGCCAAACGCCCCGAAGACATGCCCGGCGCCCAGGGCCGCCTGTTCTGAGGTACCCGGAGGCAGGCTTTGCGGCCGACGACGGTTTTCTCACGCCGGCGGCGGGCCGATGCTCTCGGTGAGTTGCAGGTTCAGTGGTACGCGGATGTCCTTCGGTTGCGGCTCGCCGGCGAGCATGCGATCGATCATTTCCACGGCACAATGCCCGGCACGATCCCAATCAATCTCGAACGACGTAATCGACGGAAACTCGGGCGGGAAGACGATGCTACGCATCGAGCCCGTCGTGGCGATGCTCAGTTCCTCGGGAACCCGCAGGTGCTGCAACTGCGGATGCGTGGCGAGACGCGTCAGGAGGATGGGCATGCCCAGCACAAAGGCGGTGATACGCGGACGCAACGCCAGCAACTGCTGGAAGACCGTAACGATCTGCCGCGGCTTGGTGAAGGCCAGCGGCATGATGCACTCGGAGGCGGCGCCGGTTTCTTCGAGGAAGTCGATCCAACCGTCGGTGACGCCGTGTTCACCAAGGAGTGACTCGTAGACCGTGTTCGACAACAAGCAGAGGTTGCGGTGGCCCCGGACCCTCATGGCCTCGGCCAGTTTCCGGGCGGCGCCGTAGTCGTCGGTATTCAGAGACGGCGCCGCCAGTCCGGCCACGTGGCGGTTGAAGAGCAGCACGGGAAAACGCTGCTCGGTCAGGGCGAACACCAAGGGGATGTTCGCAGTTCGCATTTCGATGACGAAGGCGGCATCGTACCGTCGGATGACCTGCTGGGCGAATTCGGCGTGGTCGCCGTCGGGCACGGGAACAATGGCTGCCTCGCTGCCTCGGGCGGTCGCGGCAAGGCACGTTTCGTGCGCCAAGCGGCGTTGGAACGGGGCCCCGGTCAGAGGGAAATACTTGTTGGGAATCAGAATGGCTAACCGACGCCCTTCGGATCGAGCCTGGGTTGCCAGAAGGGCCTGAGCCCGGGCGGCTGCTCCAGCGGTCACGCGAGCGGCACGGGACGGCTGCACGTCCAACAGGCCGTCCCTGCATGCCTGACGGTAGGCCATTTGCACGATGGGTTGCGACACCTTTAGCCGCAGGGCCAGTTGCCGGGTGGACGGTACACGCCGCCCGTCGCGCCAGATTTCGGAGGCGAGTTGGCTAAGAACGTACCGGTGAACCTTCGGCACGAGAACGCGAGGACGCACGGGCTTTCCTCCCGGTAGAAGTGAACCGATAACTTAAACCGCGCATATTATATAATACAAGTCCCGCTTTGACATAGCAAGCAACTAGCGACAAGAGTCAATGAGCCTGCGTCGAACGGGTCCTGCCAAACGTCGCAACCAACGTCATGTAAACGAGTTGCTGCCGGTAGCAGCATGCCATGCGAAGTCTGCCGACGATACTCATTCCCACTATGACGAGCCATTTCAACAGGTGATAATCTATGGGGAGGCGACGCCGGGTAGGGCGTCGGTCTGGCATGCACCTTGAAGCGGTGGGCGCGTCCAGAGTCGCGCCGGCCGGCAACATATCTCGAAACGGCGGTCTCCCAGGACCGCGACGTGTTGGTTCCCGCATGTCAGTTCCTCGTGCGGCCGGCGTCTAGTCGATCGCACGAGGAGCGGTAGTCACATCCGTGTTTGCTCCTTTGGAGGATGACGAGCATGAGAGCATTGGTTCTAGCTTTGGGGCTGGTAGTCCTGTTAGGGACAGCGGCCTGGGCGGAAACGACGGTGGAATACCCGGTCGTCGTTTCGGCCGACGACGCCATGGCAATTTCGAGCAGTGGCGGCCACACCATGACGGAAGGTTATTGGCCGTACAGCTCGGACGAGCGACGAACGTTCATGCGCTGGCAGATGACCGTGCCGCCGGGAGCGACCATCACGGCCGCCTATCTGAAGGTCCGCGCCCTTGACGCCGCCTCGTGGCCGCCTAATACCGCTTCGACAGTGCGGTTGCAGGTAGTCGACAGCGATGACTGTCCGGACTTCACAACGAATCCGTTCGCTTCGGACGTGACCGCAACGTACGTGGACTGGACGGTGCCGGCCGGTTGGACCGGCGGCCAGTGGTACACGTCGTCGGACGTCAGCAGCCTGGTCCAGGCATTCATCGACCGGGCAGGGTATGAGTTCGGCAACTTCCTTGGCCTGCGGGCGATGTTCGGCTCCGGCCCGTGGAAGAGAATCGTCATGTACGACTACGGCGATCACAGTGGCGCGCCGGTTCTGGAGGTACACTACACGGGCGGAGCCGCACTGCTTGAATTGCTGATGGCCGATCCCGAGGTTCGCATCGGACAGAAGATCTATTGCCGCACGTTTAACGTCAATGCCACGGATACCCTGGAAGCACGGCTTGACGGCAATGTGATCTACACCAAGACGGGCAACGTGGGGTTGGAGGAGATGTTCACGGCTGACTACTCGCAGCTCACGGCCGGGCAGCACACGCTGCTGGTGCGTGTGCTCGACACGAGCAGCACGGTGCGCGGCTCGGTCACCCGCACGTGGACCACGCTGCACAACGGTATTCCGCATGTGGGCATCAACGTCCACAACGCCATCTGCGTCGACGGCACGCCGTTCCTGCCCATCTTGGCCACGCATCTTGATGTGGACCGCTTCAGCGACCCCATCGGCACGACCAACAACGCGGTGCTGCACACCGGCTACTACTTGACGTATAACCTGGCGAACTGGGAGGACTACCTGGACGAATGCGACGAGGAGGGCTGGTGGGTGGCGGGTCCGAGCCTGTGGGCCGGAAAAGTGCCTGAGGACCTGGCCAGTAGCGACTTCAATTCCGTGGCCCAGTACGTGACGACGACCCGCAGCCATGAAGCCCTGCTGAGCTGGTTCTGGACCGACGAGCCGGACCTGCACGACGACAACGCGCCGGGCACGCGCCAACTGACCGATGTGACGCATGCCAACGACACGAACCACCCGGTCTGGGTCAACCTGGTGGGCTATGACTTTACACACGGGGGAAGCACCTGGTTCACCGACCACGTGAAGGAGTACTGCTACCTCTACAATGAGGACGTCTTCGGCGAGAAGACGATGATCGCCGACATCATCGGCATGGACTACTACCCGCACGAGTACTCGACGTACTACGACTTCTGCAACATCTCGGACTACATGCTGGCCCTGGATCGTACGCGGGAGTGGAACTACGACCTGGCGCCGCTGGCCGCCTACGTGCAGCCGTGCGACGAGCGAGCGTACGGCACTCCGGGACTGGGCGGCCGCCCGTGGACGCCCGGCCCCAACGAGGCCCAGGTCAAGAACCTCGTGTGGCTGAACCTGATCCATGGCGTCAAGGCTCTCAGCTACTTCCACTTCTTCAGTTGGTTCACCACTGATCCGCGCCCGAACCTGGCCGCCTTACAGGAGGCCAAGGAGTGGATCGAGGACCTGACGCAGGTCATTCTGTCCCCCGAGGAGGAGGTGACCACCGATGTCTCCGTCACGGTGCCGACGGGCTATCGCGTGGACTTCATGACGCGCTTGGACGATGAGGAGGCCCTCTACATCTTCTCCGGCGAGGTCCGCGACTGGGGCGACCCGCCGGTGATCTGGCCCGATCCGGAGGACTGGACGACGGCCTACTTCAATATCCCGCAGGGCAGCTTCACGGCCCGGTTCGACGTCGACGGCATGGCCGACAACACGGTCATTACCGTCTACGGTGAGGACCGGACCATCATCAGCGAGGATGGGTACTTCGAGGACACCTTCGACGTCCATGACGTTCACATTTATGTGATCGGCGGCGAGGCGGAGAATATGGCTCCGACGGCCGATGCCGGCGAGGACCAGACCGTCACGGACAACGATGATAGCGGATACGAGACCGTTGCGCTGGACGGCACGGGCTCCAGCGACGGCGACGGGACCATTGTGACGTATGTCTGGACGGAAGGCGCCAACCAGATCGCCACGGGTTCCACGGCCAGCGTGAGTTTCGCCGTCGGCACGCACACCGTAACGCTGACCGTGACCGATGACCTTGGAGCTACCGACAGCGATACGGTCACGATCGCCGTGAACGAGGCGCCGGATCAGTATACCGTCCAGTACCAGATCGCCGCCTCACGAGACGACACGTTCGCCATCGCCAGCTGGAACGCATACGATCAGCAAACGTTATACCTGCCGTACAGCTCGACGGACCGCCGTGCCTTCTTCCGCTGGCCGATCAACATCCCCGCAGGGGCCACGATCATCAGTGCCACGTTGTCCGTGAAATCCAACGGCAGTTCCGGCAGCGCATCGACGCCGTCCACTATCCGGTTGCAGTTGATCGACAGTGACAACTGTTCGCAATTCACCACGAACCCGTTCGCCTGGACCGTCAGCACGTCGTACGTTGACTGGACCACCCCGGGCCACTGGGTCGCGGGCGATTGGTACGCTTCGTCGGACATTGCAGCATTGGTCCAGGAGTTCATCGATCGCGCCGGGTACTCGCAGGGCAATGCCCTCGGGCTGCGCGGCATCTGGACCGCCGGTCCCTGGCGGCAGGCCTACCAGTACGACAGCAGTGCCGACAACGGCGCCACGCTGTCGATCACCTACTCGCCCGACGACTGAGCGTTTGGACAGGTCGCGGCAACAACGACGGTTCCTCCGTCCTTCGGGGCGGGGGAACCGTTTGTTTCCGGGTAGGGGAACCTCAATGGCGGCGTCACTTGGGGGGCGGGCCGATGCTTGACCCCTTCCCCGTGAATTGATCCAGGTTTGTGGGAGAATCCAGTCGGCCTTTGGGGCCGGAAAGGATTCTCGATGAAGAAGCGGCACAGTGCGGAACAGATTGTGGGCAAGCTCCGTCAGGCGGACGTGGAGTTGGGCAAGGGGCTGAAGGTGCCGGAGGTCTGCAAGCAGCTGGGGATCAGCGAGCAGACCTATTACCGGTGGCGGACGAAGTACGGCGGGATGGCCCTGGAGATGCCCGGTAGATGAAGGCCCAGGGAAAGGAGAACGCCCGGCTGAAGAAGCTGGTGGCCAACCTGTCACTGGACAACCAGATCCTGAAGGAGGCGGCCCGCCCAAACTGGTAGACCCCGAGCGGCGTCGTCGGACGGTGGAGCGTGTCCGCGGCCGCTTGGGGCACGACCGGGTCTCGGAGCGTCGGGCCTGCCGGACCGGACGGAGAATGGGCGGCAGTTGAAGTTGCTGGTGGTGATCGACGAGTTCACGCGGGAGTGTCTGGCGATTGAGGTGGGTCGAACGTTCACGGCCCGGGACGTGCAGTTGACGCTACAGTACCTGTTTGCTATACGTGGGGCGCCGGAGCACGTGCGGAGCGACAATGGGTCGGAGTTCATTGCCCGGGAGATTCAACGCTGGCTGGTTCAGGCGGCGGTGTTGACACTGTACATTCAGAAGGCCAGCCCGTGGGAGAACGCCTACGTGGAGAGCTTTAACGGCAAGCTGCGTGACGAACTGCTGAACCGGGAGTTGTTCCTGAGCCTGGCGGAGGCCCGCTACGTGTTGGATGAGTGGCGGCTGGAGTACAACCATCGACGGCCGCACAGCGGCATCGGCTGGCAAACGCCCGCCGGCTATGCGGCGACGCTGGCTGGCCCTCCGGTCGGGGTTACGCCCCTCCCTCCGGCCCAGCCAGCGAACCTCAGCACGGTTTGCGACAAATGACGGAGGCAATAGTATTGACAACTCATGGGGGATTCGAAAACTATGGCGTATAGTTTTCCCTGATCCACCTCGGGGCGGGTGGTCTTGGCAAGTCCGGCCGCGCGGCCAGCATGAAGAGAACGAGTATCCTACATATCAGGAGGGCTTCTAGTGCAGCGAAGCATCATGGCTGGGACGATCGTTGTGGCGATGGTCATGGGACTCATGGCTTTGGGGCCTGCGGCCGTCTCGGCACAGCAGGCCGTGGGCGATGCGGCGGCAGGAGAGCAGACGCCGGCCGCAACCGAGACGACGAACTCGACCGCGCAAAGCAGCGCGCTTGCCCTGGGTGAGGAACCGGCGCAGGCCGGCGATCTTGAGGAGGCTCTCAAGAAGGTCAAGAACCCGGTGCCGTGGTTCAGTTGGGGCGGCGATCTGCGGCTCAGAGAGGTGTGGGGGACCAACTGGACGACCCTCGACAGCAACGCGCCGTCTCACGAGCGGCACTTCGAGCGCTACCTCAGCCGTCTGTGGGGCACACTGACTCCCGTGAAGGACGTGGACGTGAATGTGCGCATGGTCTGGGAGCCGCGAGTTCTGCAGAGAGGGCCGCAGCCGAACGACGGCGTGAACAGCCGCTACATCTGGGATGAGGTCATCTTCGACAGGCTGAATCTGTCCCTGCACCGGATCGGCGGGTCGGGTCTGTCGGCAACGATCGGTCGGCAGGATCTCATTCTGGGCAACGGTTGGCTGGTGCTCGACGGCACGCCGCTTGACGGGTCGCGGACCATCTATTTCGATGCCGTGCGGCTGACATACGAGGCCGAGCCGATCAAGACGAGTTTCGACGCGATGTACATCGACCAGAACCATACCGGCGACCGTATCATGACGGCCATGAACCGTACGGGCCAGGACGTCATGGAGCAGGACGAGCGCGGGGCTATCTTCTACGTGACGAACAGGTCGCTCGAAAAGACGCAGATTGACGGCTACTACATTTACAAGCACGACAAGCGACAGAAGCCCACGGGCAACGACGCCGACATTCACGCCATCGGGGGCCGCGCGACGGGCGAGCTTACGGATCACTGGATGTACTACCTGGAAGGCGCCCATGAATGGGGCGAGAAGAACGACGACTACCTGTCGGCATACGGCTTCAACAGCAAGCTGTCGTACTTGTGCAAGGACAAGCTGAACAACCAGTTTCGCATAGCCTACGAGTTCCTCTCGGGCGACGATCCGAGCAGCAGCGCGAACGAGGCGTTCGACCCGCTGTGGGGGCGCTGGCCGCAGTGGAGCGAGCTGTACGCTTACACGATCGCCATGGAATCGGGGCGGCCCGGGGAGCAGACGAACCTTCATCGGCTGGCGGGCGGCTGGAGCATTTCGCCGGCCAAGAACCTCGAATGGTGTAATGACTATCACCTGCTCTTCGCCGACGAAAACACGCTCCGCAACGTGCCGGGATTCACCAACGGCGGGGCCTTTCGTGGGCAACTGCTGACCTCGGTTCTAAAGTACAAGTTCAACGAGCACGTGAGCACGCACCTGTGGACCGAGTTCTTCTTCCCGGGCAACTTCTACACGAGCGACCGTAACGACCCGGCCGTGTTCGTGCGATACGAGTTGTGCTTCACATTCTGAGAGGCGACGGCGAGCGGGACGGGCAACCTGGTGCGCCGGGGGCCCGAATTGCCTTGACGAAGGCAAGTCTGGAGCCGACACTAGCGGGTCCGAGCCTTGCGGCACAACGGTGATGGAGCCTGTACAGTAACCGTTGCGTCCCCGGCGACTGCGGCGGCGCGTGTGGCCGCAGGGTAGCGTTACTTGCAGCGGACCTGATCCCGTGTCGATGATCATCGCCGAGAACGTCTCACATTCCTACGGAGCGCAGGAGGTCCTTCGCAACGTCTCGTTCCGCCTGAGCCCCGCGGACCGTGTCGGCCTCGTGGGGCCCAACGGCGAGGGCAAGACCACGCTGCTGTGCATCATGGGCGACCTCCTGGAGCCCACCAGCGGCAGGGTCCACCACAGCCGCGGGCTGCGAGTGGGCCACCTGCCGCAGATCCCGTCACCCGTTGATGAATGCACCGTCCACGAGGCGATGCTGGCGGTCTTCGACGACCTGCGTCGCATGGAGAGGGACTTGGCCGACTTGGCGGCACGGTTGGCCGCCGACGGCGGAAGCAATGACGACCTGTTGCGGCAATACGGCGTCCTGCAGTCGAAGTTCGAAACGCTCGGAGGCCATACCTACACCACGCGGATCGAGCAGGTGCTGACGGGCCTGGCCTTCGACCGTTCGATGTGGGACCAGCCGCTGGCCCAACTCAGTGGGGGGCAGCGGACCCGCGCCGCGCTGGCCAAGCTTCTGCTTCGGGAACCGCAGTTGCTGATGCTCGACGAGCCCACCAACCATCTCGACCTGGACTCGGTCGAGTGGCTCGAGTACTGGCTCCGATCGTTCCGCGGCGCGCTGGTTGTCGTTTCCCATGACCGCTACTTTCTCGACCACGTGACGGCCGACACGTGGGAGGTCGCCTTCGGCGGCATCGAAACCTATCACGGGTCCTACAGCGCGTACCTGATGCAACGGGCCGAGCGGCACAAGGAACGCATGCGACGCTGGGAAGAGCAGCAGGAATACATTGCCAAGACCGAGGAGTTCATTGCCAGGCACCTTGCGGGGCAGCGAACCAAGGAGGCCCAGGGCCGCCGCACGCGGCTCGAGCGATTCCTCCGCGACTCGGCGATTGACCGGCCGCAGCAACACCGCGAGATCACGCTGCGCCTCTCAGCCGAGCAGCGGACGGGCGATCTGGTGCTGCGGACGGGACGGCTGGCGGTCGGCTACGAGGCGTCGCGGCCCTTGCTCGACGTCGAGCGGCTGGAAGTCCGTCGCGGACAGCGGATCGCCATTGTCGGCCCGAACGGCGCCGGCAAAACGACTCTCCTGCGGACGTTGTTGGGCGAATTGCCGCCCTTGGCCGGCGACGTGCGGCACGGGTCGCGGCTGGACGTGGGTTACCTGTCGCAGACTCATGGCGAACTGTATCCGACGGCCACGGTCCTTGAAGCGGTTATGGATTGCGGCGGCGACTGCACGGAAGCCGAGGCCCGCAACCTCCTGGGCAGCCTGCTGCTCAGCGGGGACGACGCTTTCAAACGTGTCGGCAACCTGAGCGGCGGCGAACGAAGCCGCGTCGTCCTGGCCCGGCTCGTGCTTCGCAACGCCAATGTGCTGATGCTTGACGAGCCGACCAACCACCTCGATATTCCGTCGCGGGAGATCATCCAGGCGGTTCTTCAGGGATTCGAGGGCACGGTGCTCATGGTGAGCCACGACCGCTACCTGATCGAGGCCGTGGCCACCGACGTCTGGGTGGTTAACGAGGGCTGCGTCGTGTGCCTCGAAGGCGGGTGGGAGAAGTACCTGCTGTGGCGCTCGCAACGTCCGGGCACGACGGCTACTGACCGGTCGACGACATCCACGCGACCGGCCAGCCGCGACGACCGCCGGGCGGAGCACCGAGCCGCCCGCAAACAGTCGAACATGGAGCGGCGGCTCAAGGCGCGACACGAGGCGTTGGAGACGGAGATCGAGAAACGTGAGGTCGAATTGGCGGCGCTCATGGAACAGATTTCGGTGGCGGGACAGCAGGGCGACCTGGCCAGGGTCGAGGAACTTGGCCGTTCATACCAGGAAGGCGACGCGAAGCTCAAGCAACTGTGGACCGAATGGGAGGAGATCGGCGAGCAGTTGGGCTGAGACGTGATCGGCGGCTTTGTCTGCTGCGGGTCGAACGGCCGCACAGGCGAATCGCCACGAAAGGTGCCGGGAGAGAGTTCATGAATCCTGACTCGCCGGACAACGGCGAACAATCTTCCGATGTGCCGCGGCCGCCGCGACGAAAGCGGTACTGGGGTAACCATCCCACGCATTTCGACGAGAAATACAAGGAGCTGTCTCCGGAGCGGTACCCCGACATGCACGACCACATCCGTGCCCAGGGCCGCACGCCGGCTGGGGCCCACGTGCCGATCATGGTTGCCGAAGTGGTTGCGGCCATGCACCTGAGGCCGGGCTACGTGGTGGCCGATGGGACACTGGGCTACGGTGGCCACGCCGAGGCGGTGCTGCCGCACATTCTTCCGGGCGGGCGCCTGGTGGGCTTCGACGTCGACCGCGAGCAACTCGATCGTACGGCCGCAAGGCTCCGTGCGGCTTTTCCTGACGCGACTATGAGTTTTCATCACGGCAACTTCGCCGGTCTCGATCGCCGCCTGGCCGGCGAGGGGCTTGACGGTTACGACTCCATTCTCGTCGACCTCGGCGTCTCGAGCATGCAGATCGACGATCCTTCCCGCGGCTTCAGCTACAAGCATGACGGGCCGCTCGATATGCGGATGGACTCGCGGCTGGCGCGCACGGCGGCCGACCTGCTTGCGACTATAAGCGAGGAGGAACTTGCCGCAGCGCTCGACGAACTGGCCGACGAGCCGGACCACGTGCGCATCGCGCGAACCATTGTCAGTTGCCGCAACGATCACCCCATCGCCACCACGGGCCAGTTGGCCGACCTCGTCCTCGAACTCAAGGGCCTGACGCGGAGCCAGTGGGCCCGCCGCGATGCGACGCGACGCGGTGAGACGCACCCTGCGGCCCGGACGTTTCAGGCCCTGCGAATCCTGGTCAACGACGAGTTCGGCAGCCTGCGGCAACTGCTTCGCGTGGCTCCGTGGTGCCTGCGGTCCGGCGGCCACATCGTCCTGCTGACCTTCCACAGCGGCGAGGAGCGCATCGTGCGCCGGGCGCTGGCCGACGGGCATTACGCGGAGGCCAGTGACGAACCGGTGCGACCCTCAGCCGGGGAGATCCGCGACAATCCACGGTGCACCTCCGCCCGACTCCACTGGGCCCGCAAGGGTTGACAAGCGAGCCATCGGAAGCCTCGCCACTGTCAGTAACCGCCTCGACACGTCGTATAGAGAACTTATAATTGCCGTGCCGGGGTATTGCAGAGGTATGCCCGTGGAGGTTTTGGATGGAAATAACCGTTTCGCCCCGCGTCTAAATACATAACGGACGAACAGCGAGCGTGGCAAGGACGGCAGGTTCCGCCTCGCAGGTCTTCCGACCGGCCGTGTGCAGCACCATTGTCTGGGGTCTGGCGTGAGAACAACGGATGTGCGGCCGATTCGACGTGGTATCGTTGCCTTGGCGATTTTTGGCATCGCCATGGTTTCGGCGGCCCGCGCTGCGCCTGTCTCGCCGGGGCAGGGTGTGATGGGCCCGGTGACGATTCTCGTCGCACCGTTGCCGCCCGGAAGCGGTCCGCTTGAAGTACTGGGCGACGACTTGGTCAAGCGACTTGAAGCCCACGAGTCGCTCTGCGTTGTAGACCGGTCGCAGATCGAGCGGATTCTGGCGGAGAGGGCGCTCAACGGGAAGGCTCCAGACCAACCGGTGCTGGCCTACGACCTGCTGCTTCGCATGGTTCCGGCCGTTGTCGACGGCGAGCCGGGGATCCGGCTGCATGTCGTAGACCTGTCGACTGGCAATATCCTGGGGGCCACGGAGGCGAGGCTGCCGTCCGATGAGAACCGCGAAACGGTTCTCGCTACTCTGACGCAGCGATGCCTTGACACGGTCACGGCACTGTCTGTCCAGGCGTCCGAGAAGCGAGTTCGCGTCCGGTTGCTCGGCGCGGCTAATCCCGACGGGTTCGACCGGCTTGATCCGTTCTGCGACCAACTGGTCGCTGCCTTGGAGTACCTCGTGGAGCGGAGCCCCGACGCGCTCCTGGTACGCCACATTGAGGCTCTGACGATCAAGGAGGAATCGCTGCTGATGTTGACCGGCCTGAGTCGCCTGGCCGGCGGGCGGCGGTTCGCGCCCCAGGCCGACTTGACGGTGGAGGCCGAACTGAGGGAAGTCGACCCTGAAGGCAAAACGTTCAAGGACACCGACCTGGAATTGCGCCTTCGCTTCGATCCGGCCGATCCGTGGCGAAGCTTTCGCGGGAAGGTGTCCAGGTGGTCTGATGTGCTGAGGCAAACCGGCAAGGCCGTGGCGGACCGCATCGGAGAGCCGCTTCCGACCGGATTGGACGAACACATCTCGGACCTGGCACTGCGTCGCTCTCAGGCCGAGGCCGAGTTGGCTGCCGCGACAAAGGAGGTCGGCAAGTACGGTGTTCCCTCGGCGGCGCGCGTTGCGGCGGCCGCCAAGATCGATCCGACCTTCGAGCCGGCGGCGTTCCAGTTGGTGTCGAGCCTCGCCTTTGGCCCCGCTCGCCGGTCCGGAGGCGCGGGCGAGGCAATCGTCGAAGCCTTGCGTTACCTGCAGCGATTCCCGAGCAACACAGCAAAACGCAAACGAATCGTCGAAATAGCCATGGGGGCCGTCGAAGCAGCCGTTGCGTACAAGACGGCCACTCCCGAACAGATCGACGCTGCAAGGCAGATTGCCGAGTTGAACATTTCGGAGCCCAGGGGACGCTACTCGTGGCACTGCGCGTGGATGATTCGTGGAATCAACAAGTACATGACCAAACAAGGAGTGTCGTCAAGCGAGCGGCGCGCGTGGCTGAACGAGATGATCCGTCGCGGTGATCGTGTCTGGGCCGGCATCGATCCGAAGCAGTCCAGCGGAGATCTGGGCGACGATACGGACTGGATTCTGACCAGTCTGCTTCTGGTCCGCATCGATGCCGTGGCCGAAGCGATTGCCGACGGCGATACCGAAGGCGCCAAGCAACTGGCCAGGGACGTCATGCGGATGTACCCGGAGATTCCGCGACCGCGGACGGCATTGCCCCGTTATCTGCACGACAAGCTCCGCGGGCTCGACGATGCCGCGTTTTGTGCCGAGTGCAACGCCTGGGCCGAGTTGCAGGAAAAGTGCACGACCAGGCTGGAGATCGACTGGCCCGACCCGGCCGTCTATGGTCGCGAGCGTCTACCCGTGCCGCCATCCGCCATCCAGACCTACACGCCGATGACTCCCTTAGTGCTGACCGATGACCGCTTGTTTGGCGTTGTGGGACGCGGCAAGACGCCGCCGCCGGGACAGGACGTACTCAGGGGAACCATACACTCGAGCGGAACCAGCCATGGTATGGGATACCTTCCCTTGAACAGCGATCCTGTCGGCGACGTGCGGCATCTGCCGGACTTCCCGCCCGATCTGGGGAATGTCTCCGTGACCTGTGCAGCCGTGGTGGCCGACACGCTCTTCGTGGGGACGATAGGAAAGGGGATGCTTGCCTGCCGGGTGGGCGACGAGACCTGGAAACAATATGGTGCTGAAGCCGGTCTTCCCGTAACCGACCTGCACAGTCTGCACGTCATCGATGAACGGACGCTGCTGTGCGCCGGAGGTCATGTTCGGATGGGTGGCGCGCTGCTGACCTTCGACGTTCGCACGCAGGAGTTCACCCTTGTCCGCCGGCGCAACCCGGACACCGGGAAGGGCGGTCCGCCGGCCGGTCTGTCGGTCGTCTGGCGCGACGGCGACAAGCTGATGGGTGCCGCGGACTACAAGGTGTATGCCGACATCCTGGGTGACGGGTTCTCGTCGCGCGGAGCCTTGTGCCCGGGAGTCCACGGGTGGCGCGGTGCACTCTATGGGCTTGCCCAGGCCACCGCCACGATCGGCGACCGCCGTTGGATTTTCGATACCACCGGCCTCCACGAGATTCGTCCCTCGGGCAAGGCGATCCGAAGCTGGTGGAACGGCCTCACATTCAGCCCGGCATCGCCAAGTCCGGGCAACATCGACATGATCAACATTCGCGTGCCGTGCGAAATGCCTCACAGCCCGACGCCCAAGTATTCCGGCCAGACCTACGGGCAGATGTGTCAGTCCGGCGGTTACCTGGTGATGATCGGCACGGACGGTGGCGAAATCGTCTGTTACGAGCCGGCCGGGGATATGTGGTACGGTCCGCTTCATCTGGGCGGGTATCGCAGCATCTCGCGCGTTCTCGGCAGCAGCCACGGTGCATGGATCGGCACTGACAAAGCCCTGGTCTATCTCAACGTCCCCGCCTTGGTGACGGCCGCTCGTGAGGCGGGCCGCGCCATGACGTCCGACCAGCTTGCTGACGCCCAGCACAGGCTGTTTGCCGCCAGTGGGCCGCTCGGGGAGGTGAAGTACTGTCTCCTGCATCGCGACCTGGAAGAGGCCGGCAGGCTCTTGGACGCCTACCTGGCCGAGCATCCGCGAGACCCCGAGGCCTTGCTCCTGGCAGGTTTCCTGCACGATTTTCCGGCCCTGAATCGCCCCGAGCAGGCCCTTCAGTACTTCCATCGCCTGGCCGACCTCGACATTCCAGAGGCCGACCATACCGGCCTGTGGGCCGTCTTCCGCATTCATTACACCCTGAAGCAATGGACCGAAGCCATCGACGTCGGGGAGGCCCTGTTGGCCAAGCACCCGAACCTGAACGGCATGGACGGCGAGCTGCGGCGATTCTTGGGCTATGCCCGCAGACGCCTTCGAGAGCAGGCCGCGACACAAGATGGCGGTCCCTGAGCATGGCTGGGCCGTATTGTGGCTCATGCGGCCGCACCGCGAGGCGGGCGACCGTGCAATTCAGTGAAATGCAAGACGTTCTCTACGTCTAACGTTGTGAAATCGGCAGGAGAACCAGTCATCATGAGCAACGCCGCAGAGACCATCGTCAGCCATGTCCCACGAATGTATCGTGTGGCACTGCGGATGCTGGCCGACGATGACATGGCCCACGAGGTCGTCCAGGAGGCCTGTGTCAAGGCCCTGAGCAAGCTCGACACGTTCAAAGGGGAGGCGGCCCTGTCCACGTGGTTGCATCGCATCACCGTCAATTGTGCCAACGATGTCATGCGGTCCGACGCTCGGGACCGCAACGGGTGGCTGGCATTGAAGGCGCGGCCGGTCGAGTTTCTGAACGGCGAGTCGCCCGATGAGGCGGCCGAGATGCGAGAACTCAGCGCGGTCGCCTGGAAAGCTCTGGACACCCTGCCCGAAGGGTGTCGTTCGGCTTTCATGCTCACGCAACTCGACGGCTACAGCTACGATGAGGTCGCCGAGATCGAAGGGCAGCCGCGGGGCACTATTGCCTCGCGGGTCTATCGCGCCAAGAAGCTGCTTCTGGAGAAGATCAGCGCCCAGACGGAAAGGAGGGCGAAACCATGACGGAACCATTGGAGCAGACTGAAATGATGCTGTCGCAACTGGCCGACGGTGAACTCGGAGGCGACGAGATCGCCGACGTGTTGCTCATGGTGATCGACGATCCCGACGGCCGCGAGCGGCTCAAGAGCGTATTGCGATTGCGGCAGGCTACGGCAGGGTGGCGGAACCGGCAGCCGTTGCGGCCGGTGGTGCTCGTGCGGCAGGCGGGCCGGGTGTCGCACGCCATGCGACTGTCGCGATGGGCGGGCTTGGCTGCGGCTGCGTGCTTCGGTGCCGTGCTGGTGCTGCTCGGGTTCTGGGCCGCAGATCGGCGACCGGGCCACGGCGACGGTGCCGCTCGGGCGGCAACGGGCACCGTGACGCCCGAGCAGATGCGGCAGGTGGCCAGCGTATTCGCCCTGCACGAGTCGGTGGCCGGACCGCTGGCTTGGTATGCTGCCGACGATCAGAGCATCAGCACGGCGGCGGCCGAGCCCAGTACCGCGAACAATCGCCCCATCGCTGTCCTGTTGAGGCTCGTTCCCGCCTCGGCGAAAGATGCAGCCCAAACGTTTGTCATTGTCTGTCGCGAACAGCAGGATGCGGTCATCCAGTTACCCGCCGGTAACCTCACGGCGGGGATGCGGGTCTACTTGGCTCCTCGCGCGACCAACGGTACCGTCGACATGCGCTATGCCTTCGCCGTTGAGGAACCGCACGATGAGGGGCTCGCTGCTGCCATGAGTGGCAGGCGTCGAGTAGGCCTGAGGGAGACGTCTCTCGGACAACTGGCCCTTGGCGATGGGCTGCTTAACGTCGAGGCCGCCGCCTGGCCGCTCCAGGAAACACGGAAGTGATACGAACCTGCTGTCCCATACTCTGTGTATTGCTCATGACGTGGCTGACGGTAGTCGCCGTCGGACAGGTGTCATCGAGTGATAGGTCGTCCACACCTGAAATGCCCGTGCGGGAACAGGTCGCTATCCCGTTCGCGGCGCCGGTGACGTTCGCTCGCAGCGGTCAGGAAGTCGACGCCTATCTTGTCCGGGACGGGTGGGGGCTGATTGGCGACAACAAGGTTGTGCTGTCGGCTTTCGGTCGTACCTGGGCCGGACCGATGAACGTCGCTGTGACGTCGGCCAACGTGTGGGTTCGCCTGAGCGCGCCGAAGGTCCGTGTGCCGACCGTGTTCGCCATCATCGGACAGGGTAGCCGCGTAGTGGGCGAACTGGTGGTCTATCCCGACCGCGACGTGCCGTGGGGCGACGAGAAGATCGCTCTTTATGACTCCGGTGCGCCCAAGTGGTTCGGCCAGTGGTCCAAAGCCGTAGGTCTGCCGATTACAGATGTTGCCCTGGCGGACCTGCCACCGGGGCCGACCGGTACCGATGGCGAGCCGCTGCCGGCGCTCGTGGTGGTCGGACGGGTCACGGCGGAGCAGGGCATCGAGGACCCGCAGAAGCTGGCTTCCCGGAAGAGAGTCAACGTGCTGGTGCTGGAGGCCGCACGGTTCGGTCCGGTGTCGGGCAGAGTCGCCATCGAGCCGCGGCAGATTGGCGGCAGCCTGGTGCAGATGCAGGAACAGCGATGGCCGAAACCGCTGGAGTTTTCATCGTGTCTCCGCCCGTGGAACGGCATCGCCAACCGCTGGGCATGGATCACCGGGGCCAACGGCCTGCCACTGGTGGAAGAGATTTGCCATGCGGATACGGCCCAGAGGGAGAAGGAACTACAAAGGACGCCGCCCGGACCGCGGGTTGTCGTCAGCTACCTGCCGTGGGCGGAGCAACTGGGCCGGTCGGATTCGGCGGACGCGACGATGCTGGCACTGCTGAAGGCGGCCGCCCGGCCGCGGTCGGAGTTGCATTGGCGAATGGTCGAGATGGTCTGGCCGACGGAAGACAAGATCCTTGTCGCGGACCGCCCCGTGCTCCAAGCCGCGTTGGCTGCCTGGGCGGTCATCGGCGACATCCCCGACCGGTTTGACGTAATCGACCTGCGCGGACCGCAGGGCCCGGGGGCCGATCTCGCGAAGCAGCTGAAGGATGTTCAGCGTACCGTCGAGCATACGCTCGGAATCGAGGATCGTACGCAGCTTTTGATCCTCGGTGACGACAAGATGCTTGACGAATGGGCGTGGCTGAGGCTGGACCGTCAGAAGAAGACCGTTGGGTGGGCGAACATCGCGTGGCTGCCTTCCGACGCTCTGCCGCCGTCGACCGAAGACCAGATTCGGCTGATGTTGAAACTGACTGAACTCGGAGTGCCACTGATGCCGCCGAGCAATGAGGAGAAACGTCAATGAACGCAAGTGCACGATCTTTCTTCATGATCACGACCATCCTGGTTCTGGGACTGCTCGGGTCGGGGAAAACTGTGGCGGCGCCGCCGAGCGATGGGCCGGCAACGAGCACGCCCGCGACAACAACCGATTCGGTCCCGGCGGCCGAGAGAGACTCCGCCGGAGGAGACACGGTTCGGAAGGATGTCGCCGAAAGGATGGAGGAATTGCGGCCCATCCGGGTCGCCGTGTTCGACATGGATGTCCTGGAGGACGTGGAACTCAAGCCTGCGGCGCTGACCGACCTGGTCAACGCCATGATGGCCGGCATGGACAAGGTAACCGTCGTAAACCGGGACCAGATTAAGAAGGTGGCCGACGAGCACAGGATCGCCCTATCGGGTCTGGTCGACACCGCCTCGGCGGTCGAACTCGGCAAGTTTGTTTCGGCCCAGTACGTTGTCGTCGGCCGCGCCAGCCGCATCGGCCAGTCCTATTACCTTGTGCTCAAGATCGTGGACGTCGCCACAACCGTGCAGACGACCGTGTCGGCCAAGAGCCTCGTCGAGAAAGGCGTGGAGACGCTCATCGAGCGGCTCGACGTGGCGCTGTCGCCGCAGATTCGTCGTCTTCAGAAACCGGTCGAGAAGCCCGACGATCCGATGTGGGCCAAGGTCCGCGAGGCGGCCAAAGTGCTGGCGGGCAAAGTTGTCCTCGTCAGTGTCAGCGAGCAGCACATTAATCGGCCGCTGACGGACCCCGCTGCCCAGATGGCCATCGCCGACCGCCTGCGAAAGCTGAATGTCGAAGTCATTGTGCCCGAGGAACCGATTCCAGGATGGAAAGGGCAGTTGCTCGAAGTCGGCAAATACTCCGATGAGAAGGTCGACTACCTTATCGAAGGCGACGGAACCAGTGCGCACGCCGCCGAAATTCACGGCCTCATTTCATGCCGGGCACGAGTGGAGCTGCGGCTCATCAAGGTCCCGGGCCGCAAGGTCACGGTGACCGAGAAGGGTGTTGCCGCCCGGGTGGACCTGGTTGAGACGCTGGCCGCCAAGGCGGCCCTCGAAGATGCGGGTGTGAGTGCCCTCGATGCCGTTGTGCTGAAACTGGCCGAACAGGTTGCTCGGGAAAACCAATAGCCGCCGGATCGAACCGGGCAGCGAAATCCGGTCGTTTATCCGGAGACCGCAGTCGCACATTCGTCTGCAGCGTGAATGGAGAGGATAATGGCGGGACGTTCGATGCGCCTACGGGGGAGCGGTCGCAAGGATGTCGCACTCTTTGCGGTCCTTGCGGTCCTCCTGGGGTGCTCGGACGAAACCGGAATCGGGCATTCGGCATCCATCACGGAGGCTGGACGCCAGGCCGATGATTCAGCGGCTGCACGCTCGACCCCCACCTTGGCCGTGTTGTGCGAAGCTGTGCCTTCGGCTGCGGTGGTGGCTGTGGCCGACGAATGCACGCGATGCCTGGATGCCTCCGCAAAGGTGACCCTCCTGGACCGAGCGTACCTTGATCGGGTCATGACGGAGCACAAGATGAGTGTGGCTGCGGTGGTGAGGGAACCGCTGCTGCAAGGGAAGATGCTCGGTGCGGACTATTTGGTTAACGTGACGGATGCCGGGACGGACCTGGTCAGGGCGTGCGGCTTGCTATGTCTCGAAGTCGCCAGCGGGAACGTGGTCTTCGAGCAGATGGTGCCGACCCCGGATGGAGAAGTTGAGGCAGCGGCGCGGGCCATGCCGCAGGCCGTCCAGGAGTTGTTGGCAGGCATCGGGGCCAATGAGGCGGACCGGGCAAAGCCTGCGGCCGTGGTGGCCGCGGTGCTCAATAAGAGCGCCTCGCCGCGCCTGGAGTTCCTGGAGGACTCGTTACGCGGCCTGCTGGAAGATTTGCTCGCGTCTCGAGGATACCGGCTGCTCCGCCGCAATCATCCCGGATTGCTGGCGGGGGAGACCGCCCTGGGCTCGTTGGGGCTCGCACGGCCCAATGCCGCCGTGCTGGCCCAGGTCGGCGACCTGGTGCTGACGATCGCTTTCCGCGAGTTGCCGTCAACCGACCTGCCGTTCGAGCAGACGCCCATCCATCTCGATCTGGAGATCAAGATCAAGGGCCAGGAGACCGTGACGGAGCCGATGACGTTCACCCTGGCGACGATGGACGAGTTGGCGGCGCAGCTCTGTCGTGCCATTCCTGATCGCGTGCGCCCTGTCAACGGCGGATTGGTGTCGGAGGACGACGACGTTCAACGCCGCATCGAGGCCGCCAAGTTGCTGGCCAGCCTGAAGGACGCTCCGCGGCTGTCGCTCTTCCTGACCGATCCCGACGGGGAATGCAAGCAGGTCGAGGTCGCCCAGCGGGTGGTTTACCTGGACCCCACGGCCAAGGAGGCCTACTACCACCTGGCCCGGTCCATGCTCTCGGCCATGATCCAGACCTCCGGGTGGCACAGCGACAAGTCGCAGGCAGGCTCGTGGCGCGAAGTGGCAGATGCTTACCATAGGTACCTCAGTTTCCCAAGGACCAACATCTCGCACGCCAGCAGCGCCTTTGGCTATGAACTGTGGTGTCTTCCACATCTGTACAAGGGCGAGGAACTCGTGGACCGTTGCATGGTCCTGCTGTGCGACTACTATCGGTGGACGCATGAGGTGAACGAGAAGAAGATGCCGTACGGGCGGCCGGACGGGGTCGTGGGGCTCTATTCCCGCGAACTGGAGGCGTACTGGGACGAGAACCCGCAGAAGCGTCTGGACTTCTACGCCTGGCTGGACCGGCTCTACACCGATAAGCCCGGCTTGGCCGTGTTCCCGATCGAAACCGCCCGGGCGTACGACAAACTCGGCCAGCGCACCAAGGCGGCCGAGTACCTCTACGATGCCCTCATCACCCAGAAGCTTGGCGAGATTCGCCTCAACAGCTACATCACTCGGCCGGAACAGTACGCCTGGGCCCGCGAGTTGGCGGACTTGCTGCCGGAGGAGAAGGCGGCGGCCATCCGGGCCCGGCTCGATCGCCGCACGGGCGCTGAGCGGGACCGGCAGATCGCCTGGGGCGGCATGCAGCCGCGCGAGATGGGGACCAACGCCGGGGGCGTCTACGGCTATTCGTGGCACGCCGAGGAGATCGTCCTGAAGGGCCTGGACATCAAGGTCATTGAGCCGCAACCCGTGCCGCTGCCGGATCCGTTGCGCTATAGCACGGTCATCCGTCGAACGCCGTCGGGGCTGTGGGTCCAGGGCGTGTTGGCCGCAACAGATTCCACCGAGGCGGGGCTCGGAACCGGGGGATCACCTTCGGGACCGCCTCGCTATCGTCACCGATTGGCTGTTTACCGCTCGACCGAAATGGGACGTTGGCAACCCATGAACGCCCCTGCGGAACTGACCTCCGTTCAGAACGAGGGCAACTCCAACCAGGCCAATTTCATCGTCTCCATCGGCCAGGCCGGCTCCGATGTGCTGTTTGCCACACGGTCCGGGGGCCTGTTCGTCTGTGACCTCATCAAGGGCTGGAGGCGCGTCAGTCTTCAGGAAGGCCTGCCGGTTGAAGGCATCGGAACACTCGCATCAGGCGGCGATGGCCGGCACGTGTGGCTCACCGGGAACCGTTTCCTCTACCAGTACAAGGACGGAGCCATCTTTCTGTCCCCCGTCAGGATCAACCGCTGGTGCTGCAGCATGGCCGTCGCCGGCAACCGCATCTACACGCTGGGCTACGAACCCGATAACCTCTTCCTTGTCGACGCAGCCGGCCGGACCACCACTGTGCTCGACGCCGCCCAGCAACGGCAGGCGTGCCGCGTTCCGAGTTGGTACTGCATGGCCAGAGAACACGGCTTCAACGCCGGCGACACGCTTTTCCGCCGGATACTGGCCCTGGACGACCGGGTGTTCCTGGTGAGCCAGCACGGCTTGCATGTGCTGTACCCCGACGGCAAACCTATGCGGTTCTGGTGGGCGGGGACCTTCGCGTACTGGCAGGAACTCGGCGTCTGGATCGACGGGAATTGCCCGTTGCCGCCCTGTGCTCTGCGAGAGGTCGTCCAAGACGACAGCGACCCGCATCGGCTGTGGCTGCTGAGTCAGGACGGCTATCCCATGCACGACCTGCGGTTCGCTGCCCTTGGGATGACCATGTCCCGCCGCGACGACACCCACGGGCAGACCTTCATCACGGCTTACGACTGGCAACGGGACCTTTTCTCAAAGCCGCTGCGCATCAACCAGGCGTGCGTTGTTGCCGCCGAGCCACGGGGCGATTACCTCTACCTGACCGGCGACGTACTGTCGCGTGTTCCTAAGACCGCTTGGGTGGTCGACCAACGAGGCGGGGCGGCGGACGCTGAACTGCGTGTGCGCTGCCCCGACCCTCGCGTCGCCGAGGCGTCGCTGGCCCTGTTCCGCGGGGAGTTTGACCGCACGCGGGAGGCTCTGGGCCGCCTGGCTGAGTCGGACCTGCCGGCCAGCAAGATCGCCGCCATGCGCCGCGCCCTCGATAAGCTCGTGAAGGCAGCGGAAACACCTCAGGGAACGCCGTGAGTCGGTTGACACAATTGAGGTGCGGAACGTCTTACCTGCCGATCGTTTGCTGTTACCCCTATCGATGAAAAAGAACAGGCACTCCCGGCTGTTGTCGGAAGTGCCTGCGAATTATCTGGCGGAGAGGCAGGGATTCGAACCCTGGGAGCAGGTAATTACCCACTCGACGGTTTAGCAAACCGTTGCTTTCGACCGCTCAGC
>JAFGQA010000225.1 GCA_016935885.1 Phycisphaerae bacterium
CGCGACTACGATTGCTGGACCGAGAATCCCTTCTCGGTCCTGAAGCCGGTGCCGAGAAAGGATTCTCGGCAGAGCGTACAGTCGTTCCATTCGTGAAACGCCGTACTAGTGACGGGCACTTACGAAGACGAGCCGCGGGCCCGAAGCCCGCGCGGCCTTATCGCTGGAAGGAACGCCTCGTGTGGACAGGACGGCTCGTGATCCCATTCTGCAAGATGCTGTTGATGCACTTGACAACGCCTCTGGGACAGGCGTCTCGCTTGTGGCCGCACGGCCTAGCGACCCGTGGTAAGAGGGAAGACAGCGGTTCGGAAACGCCGTTCCTGACCGTGAAAACCACCGGCGAGACGCCGGTGCCACAGTTTTGCCACGGGCTGCCAGACGGCGGCACCACGACCTCCTGGGCCCGGCTCTTGTTCTGCTTCATACCGGTCTCACTGTTGGTCAGCGCCTGCGATGGACATGCTGACCATCCAGAGATCCGCGCGGTGTTGGATCAACAGGTCGAAGCGTGGAATCGCGGCGACCTGGATGGCTACATGGCGCACTACTGGCGGTCCGACGACCTGGTCTTCGGTTCGCCGAAGGCCAAGACGCGTGGCTGGGATGCGGTGTTGGAGCGGTATCGGAGTGCATACCCGACGTCCGCCGAAATGGGCTCGCTGAGCCTCGATCTTGGCGAGATCGCGAAGACGGGTGAAGACACGGCGGAAGTCGCCGGTCGGTTCCATCTGCGCCGAGCTGACCGCGACCGTAGCGGCCGATTCTTCCTTCACCTGCGGCGGATCGATGGCACGTGGGCCATTGTGCGGGATTTCACCATAGGTGATTGACGCGGAGAACGCCATGCAAGTGGCGGCGGTCATCGCCTGCGACGGCGGCGATGTGTCTACGCGATGATCAGCCGCGTCCATGGCGCACAGCGGCATCAGATGACCCAACACAGGAAGGCCGCCGCCTTCACCGACAACGTAGGCAAACCCGTCATCGACGTCACGCACACCGGCGCGAGCATGATGTCTCCGAAGTGTCCGCTGGTCTCGCGTATTGGCGGGCGTCTCAGCCAAGCAGCGCGATCGCCAACAGCAGATAGACGCACGCGCTCACGGCGTCGTTGGCAGTGGTGATCAACGGGCCTGTGGCGATGGCCGGATCGATGCCGAGCCGACGGAAGACGAACGGCAATGTCATCGCGAGCAAGCCGGACAGCACGATGGCAATCGTCATGGACGCGGCGACTGCCAAGGCAATGCGGCCCAGGTGAACCCCCAAGCACACAGAGGCCGGTCCGTGCTCGCTCGGAAGGAACTCCAGGTGCAGGATGGAAAGCGTTCCCAAGCTGGCGACCGAGCCGGCCGCAATCGCGATGAGCACCACGATCCGAAGTTCACGGGCGATGGCGGTGCCCAAGCTGTGTACCAGGGGATCATCCGTTGCCAGGGCGCGGACGATGACCGTTGATATCTGCACGCCGGCGTTTCCCCCCATCGCGGCGATCGGTGACAGGAATACGACGACGATGTTGAAGACGTCTCTGTGGAGTTGGGGCTTGAGAAACATGATGATCGTCACGGAAACGAACGTGCCAAGCAGGCAAGGCAGCAGCCATTTCGCTCGCACGCCGGCGGCGCGGAAGATGCTCGCCGTGGCGAACTCCTGGGCGCCCGTGCCGGCCATGTAGTACATATCCTCCTCGGCCTCTTCCTCGGCAACGTCCAGGACGTCGTCGTGCGTGATGACACCGAGCATCCGACCTTCTTCGTCGACGACCGGCAACGCGACCACGTCGTATTTCTCGAACTTGTTCTTGACCTCTTCCTGGTCGTCCTCGGCCTGAGCGGTGAACATGTCTGTCAGAAGAAGATCTCGAACCGGCACGTGTGGTGGCGCGATAACCAGCCGCATGGGCGGGACGACGCCTTCCAATCGTCCATCACGGCCCACGCAGTAGATGTAATACACGTCGGCGGCTTGTTCGGCTGTCAGGCGGCGGATCTCCTGGATCGCATCAATGACCGTGCCCTCCGCCGGAACGCTGACGTAATGCGGATTCATCAGTCCGCCAGCGGTGTCCTCGTCGTACTGCCGCAGCGGCTCGACGACGGCCTTCTGTTCGGGCGGCAGCCGCTCGACAACCTTGTCGGCCACCGCTTCGTCCAACTCATCGAGGACGTCCACGATGTCGTCGGCCGGCAGTTCCTTGAGGACCTCGGAAACCTGATCGTCGGTCAGCTCGTCGAGGACGTCGGAGCGAACCGCTTCCTCCAACAGGGCGACGGCCTCCGCCCATTTGCGGGGCGGGAGCTGGAACATAATTCTGGATCGCTCTTCCGGCTCGACCTGCTCGAGGCAGTCGGCGACGTCGGCGGGGTGAAGGTCGACGAGAAACGTGCGCAAGGCCTCCTCGTCGGAGCCGTCAAGCAGTTCGCGAAGCTGGTGGAACATCTCCTCGCCGTCGCCCGAACTCTCAACCATGACGCCTGTCCTGCTTCCGTCCCGTCTAGAATCGGACTATTATCGCGAGATTGAAGGGGAAAACAACGGGGCCCTCGTGCGAACGGATATTGGGCAAACGGAGGTTGCCCTCGAGCCTGGTGCTAGTACCGCGTTCCACAGGAAACGCGACTACGATTGCTGGACCGAGAATCCCTTCTCGGTCCTGAAGCCGGTGCCGAGAAAGGATTCTCGGCAGAGCGTA
>JAFGQA010000226.1 GCA_016935885.1 Phycisphaerae bacterium
CCGGCCAAGGCCGGGGGCTCTTGAACGTCGCTGCAAGCTGATTTGTCTTGGGCGATCTCAAGTTCCTCGCCATACCTACTCAAATGATGTACACCCTACTGCGCGGGCTTAAGGGCGTTGATGCGGGCCATGATGTGTTCGGAGACTTCTCTGTAAGCGGCACGGTCCTTCTCGCGGCCCCTCCACAGGGACAAGTCAATTGGCGGGCCGTAGCGGACGACCGCCCGTTGCGGCCACAGGAACGGCGCAAAGACGTTGCTGCTGTGATGCGTGCCGGAGACATGAGCCGGGATGACCGTTGCCCCGCCCCTCAGCGCCAACATGCCGACGCCCTCGTGTGCTTCGATCGGATCGTCGGGATGGCGGACACGCCCCTGTGGGAAGATGCCCAGGGCGCGGCCGGCGGCCAAATGTCGCAGGGAGGCCTTGACCGACGCCGTATCGATCCCCGTCCGGTTGACGGGAATGCAGTCGATCAGGCTGACCAGCCGGCCGAACAGCGGCCATTGGGCGTACTCGCGGGCGATCATGAAGCTGGGACAGCGGTTGGGCGAGGTCGAAATCAGCAAGAAGGGATCCAGGGTGCTGTTGTGATTGGCAACGAGAAGGACGGGGCCGGTCGGCGGGATGGTACACACGCCGTCGCGTCGCACCCTCGCGACCAGGCGGCAGTGGAATTCGGCGATGTTGCGCCAGAACGTGATCGCCGATCCGAACCGGCCGCGCCGCAGGCGAACGCGCGTGATCCACACCCCGAACACGAACAGTAACAGGCCAACCGTTAAGAGGATCAGGGGAACGTACCGATCGATGTTCACCCAACGTGGGATGCCGAGCCAGCCGGTAGCCAGCAGGATGCCCCCGATCGTCACGACGTCCTTCACGCCGAAGACACGGCCGCGGATGTAGTCCGGCACGGTCTTCTGGAGCAGGGCGTTGGCGCTGACGAGGATGCCGGAGCCGAACATGCAGGCGAGGAACAGGAACGCGGCCCCCGACCAGAACCCGACCTTGAGCACACATACGGCAGACAGAGCTAGAATGGACAGGCCGGCAAAGATGAAAGACCAGGAGATGGCGATTTGGCTCTTCAGGGTCTCGCCGAGGGCGCCGATGAGGAAGGCCCCCGTTAGGAGACCGGTGCCGACGGCGGCGTTGTAGTTGGCGACGTCCTCAAGCGATCCGTCAAGGATCTCCTTGACGAGGGCGGGCACGGTGGATCGGATGGCGGTGGCGGCGGACCAGAAGACCACGGCGAACAGGATCAGCTCGATCACGCGGCGGTGGGAGGCGCAGTATGCCAGCCCTTCTCGCAGGCTGCGGCTTGATTGGGTCGGCCTCATATCGGGCGCGGCGCGGCGAGGCGGCGGGACGATGAAGACGATGAAAGTGGCGCTGGCGAGGAAGGTAAACGCGTCGGCGCGGAAGCAGACTTCCGCGCCATGTGTCTTGGCGAGGTAGGCGCCCAGGAGGTAGGAGGCGATGGCGGCGATCGGCCCCATGGCATTCATCAGTCCGTTGGCCCGGATGATCTGGCTGGTACGCACGAGAGTCGGCAGCATGGCCGCGCGAGACGGGGAGAACATCGCCGCAAACAAGCCGACGACAAGTAGCGGCGCGGCGTACACCCAAGGACTGAAGATCGCCTTGGCCTCGCCCGTAGCGGGACTGATCTCGAGCGATGACCCAGCCAGGAACCGGAAGAGCGCCTCAAACGTCAGGAAGAGCGTCGCCAGCAGGGCGGCCCGGATCAGGTCGGCCGCGATCATGATCCACTTGCGAGGCAGGCGGTCGGCAAGCCAGCCCATCGCCGGGCCGAACAGGAAATACGGCACGAAGAAGACGAACGTCATGATCGCCATGATGCGGGTGGAGTCCGCCCGATCGAGGGCGTGCTGCATGTCCAGCAGGGCCATTTCGGAAAGATGATCACCGAAGGCGCTGATTGTGTAGGCGCACCAAAGGAGGATGAAGCTGCGATTTCGGAGGATCGAGGCAGGCGGCCGAAGAGCGGGCGGATTCCGGGCTTGGCTGCTGCCTTGTACGGCCGAGTCGGGCATACTGGTCATCCGTGCGATGGACGATAGCCCCGTCAGTGCAGCATACCGCCGGCCGCCTCGGTGAACAACCGGGCGAAATGTCGATCGATTGCGTGCAGTTGTGTCGATGCCGGCTTGCCGGTGGCTGCGGCGCTCTCAACTGTGTCGACAAGAGCCTCGGTTTGGGCGATCGACCGAGCGCTCGGCCAGACGAACGGAAGTTGCCGCAGCAGGCCGATCTTGACTTGCGCCTGGGCGCGACCCCGTTCGCCGGACAGGAACTGGTACAGCCGGGTGACGATCGCGCTGTTGAGGTACGCCAGCAGGTAGGCGTGGCTGATGCCCACCGTGATGGCGGTGTTCGTGAGGGTGGCGGTGAACAGGGTGTTGTCGGTGTAGTACACCGCTCGTTTCTGAATGCACCTTGCCGCGACGATGTGATCGCCGGTCTGGCGGATCAGGACGCGCTCCGGCAGGCGATGAACGGCAGGATCGCCCTGCCAGTCCCAATACTCGTCGCGAACGCTGGACCGGCCATTCCCGCGGCGGCCGCGGACGCCTGGCTCCGGGACGTAATGAACGTCCACCCAACGATACTGCGCGCCGGGCGAGTCCCAGCAAACGGCGTACCGCTCGATCTGACGGCCTTGGATGAGCCGTTGCAGACCCGGCCGGGTGCGCCGGGCGTAGAATAGCCTGTGCCGGCAATTGCGCGAGTGGATGCCCACATCGGCGATGCGAGCGATTTCATCTAACGTCGTGAGCGTCCCCACACCTCCTGTACTACTGACGATTGGAACTGTACTACTGACGATTGGAATCTTCGCGTCTCGCGAAGAAGCCTGTGGCACCGGCGTCTCGCCGGTGGGGTCACGGGCGGGACGCCCGTGACGCAACACCGGTGGGACGCGGACGCCACTGTGTTGCGATGGGCTCTTCGTATCGCAACGGCCCGGGCGATCCAACGCGTGCCACAGGGCCGCCGTTTCACATGCCTGCTTCGTGGGTACGAAGATGATGCTTCGTGGCGATTGCGTGAAGAGCGAGTGGCCAACGTGATACCGTTGGGCGTGCCGAACGCGACCGCCATTCGATGAAGCCGCCCACTGCCCGTGTCTCGCGTCGACGTACCGCACACGTGCTGCACCGGATTCGGCCTTCTGCCAAACGAAGAAACACGGGAAGACCTGTCGATTGAATGTGTCCGCCGGCAGCCGGACGATCAGCCGCAGCCGATCTTGCAAGAGGCGCCGGCGCAGGTCTTCGTAACTTGCCAGCGATAGCCAGGTGTCCGGCACGAGCAGGACGACGTGTCCGCCGGGCCGTACGGTCTCCATGGCCCAGCGAATGAAGAAGGCATACAGATCCTCGCTCACGTCAAACTTGCCCCGCCATCGGGCGAATGCTGGCAAGCGCCTCGCATGCCGAACGCCCAGATACGGCGGATTGCCGATGATCAGGTCGATCGGATGTCGCGGTAGCAGGAGCGGCTCCAGGAGGCTGTCGCCGATGCGATAGTGCGTCTGCAACCACGAAGATGGCACGCGACCCAGCGCCAGTCGTAGCCGCTGGCCCGCCGCGGGCCGCACTCGTGGGTCCGTGTCGATTGCCCGGATTCGTTGCAGTGCCCGCAAGGGAGCGCAGCGAGGGCGTGGACCCAAGCGGGACATGGCCTCGATAAGGGCCGCGACGATGACACCGCTGCCGGCGGCCGGTTCGACGATTGTGAGCGATTGGACGTCGCGATCAGAAGTCACCGCCTTGAGGGCTTCCCGCGCCATCCACCGCGCTGCGATCGGGGGCGTGTTAACACGGCCAATTGCTGGAACGCTGTCTCCCTGAATACCTGGGCGCGCCCAGAAGGGATTCTCGGCACGCCAGCGTGTCCTGCCATTCAGAACGCTGGCGGACGAGCCGCCGGTGGAGGTGCGAGATCTGCCGATAGTTGCCAGCACGTCATCCGGCACGGCGAGCGGGTCCATGTCAACTGGCCGATCGGTTGGACACAACGATGCCATTTGCCCTAATGCGCGTGTTCGTGGGTTTGGCAATGGGGGCACAGGAACCGGCGTTGTCCCGACTTGGGAAGGCTGTCGCGTGGGAGCGATGAACAAGGATAGCTGTACAAACAACACACGCATTCCACGGTCTTGTCTGCCCTGAGCTGCTTCGTTGCCCAGCGTGACAGTTCCTTGGGCAAGACCCCGCGGCCCCGACATAGGGGGCAGGCATCGTAGAAACTTCGCAGGATCAACTCGCGAATGAACGCCGACCTGTCGGGCACCTTGTTCAACACGTCCGCCAGGTGGTCGTCCACGCGAAATGAGACAACGACGCCCTTGTCTTTTGTTCTGGCCATCTTCGCTCCTTTAGGAGGGCGGCGGTGCGCCGCTGTGTATCGCCCCGCAAACTGACCGATTCCGGTTGAGTATCTCGCGATAGGATTCGAGGATTCAAGTAAGACGGCAGCTGCCACCCGACAGTCTGGAGGATCCACCACGATGCCATAAATCCTGGGTGCTTAAACACTTGAACCCTGACAGTCCGTGGTAAAAGGGAAAACAGCGGTTCGGAAACACCGTTCCTGACCGTGACAACCACCGGCTTTGGCGCCGGTGCCGCAGTCTTGCCACGGGCTGCTAAACCCTTGAATCCTCGAAGCCTCCTCCAAGAGACCGAGAATCGGTCCCTTTGGGTCATATCGACTCATATCTCAAGTGCTACGATATCGCGATGTGGCCCACAGGGCAAAACGGCTCGGCGGTGATGAATCTGGAGAACTGGACATCGGGTTGTCAGGTGCAGGATCGGCGTTACACTGTGCCCGATGGCCACACGGCTGGACCCGGGTCAGCGGCCGGCTGCTATGTCGAGCACCGGCGGAACCATCAATAGGCGACCCCGGCAATGCAAAACGCCCAACACGATCCGAACGCGGCACACGATGATGATTCGATTGCCTTTTATGTCGAGGCGCAGGGTCTACGGCGGAAGTTGATCTTCTGGCGCCGCGCGGCCTGGCTTCTCCTCGGCATCGCCCTCCTCATCTCGGTTGTTGTTTGGCAACGGACGACCGTCCGTTGCCGGGAGTGCCGACGCGCCCTTCAACACTATGCCGAGATGGCCCACACCCACCATCTGGATCAGGAACCCGCGGAGGTCCTGGAATCGCAATGGCAGAATTTTGCCAAGGGCCCGGCTGATCTCTCGGCGGCGCACTACGCGCTGATCGTCCAGAACTGGCTGCAAACGCCGCCGCCTGGTGAATCGTTGCCGCTGGCCATCTGTCGCGACTCGCACGTGGGCTTCTTTACACGCAGCCGGCACGTTCTGTTTCGTGACGACGCGGGAAGGTACACGATCAAAACGTTAACCGAAGATGAGGCTTCTCCTATCCTCGCTCAGATCAGGCAGGATGATCGCTCGCCTTAGCCCGGATGATGCATCACGCAGAGACGCAGAGGCGCAGAGAGGTAATGAACAGAGGCTTAGAGCCCGTGGCAAAACTGTGGCACCGGCGCCAAAGCCGGTGGTTTGGACGGTCAGGAACGGCGTTTCCGAACCGCTGTTAGCTGAATGACCGTTGGGCGAGGCGTTTGCACACTGTCGAACGAAAAACCCGGTGATTCGTTGCTAACCGTCTTGCAGACAACACTCTGCGACCTCCGCTGGCTCTGCGTGATGAATAATCCAGCTTCTTAACGCGCCTCGGCATCTCCGCCGAGTTCGAGCGTTCAGCCGTCAGCTATCAACTATCGGCACTCAGTGCCTAGGGCCCCTCGATCCAGCCTCCGCCCAGCACCTCGTCTCCGCGGTAGCACACGATCGCCTGGCCCGGCGTGACGGCCAGTTGTGGCTCGTCGAATCGCACGCACATGCGGCTGCCAGGCAGTGGCAGGACGTCGGCTGGGGCGGCCTTGTGCTGGTAACGGATCTGCACGTCCGCCCGGATCGGCTCCGTCGGCACTTCGCACAGCCAACGCACGCCGGAGGCCGTCGCCGTGGGAGACAACAGCGCATCGCGCGGCCCCACCGTTACCGTGTCCGTCGCGGGGTCCAGACTAACGACGTAAACGGGGCTGCCAACGGCCACGCCCAGGCCGCGACGCTGGCCAATCGTGAAGTGGGGCAGACCATCGTGTTCGCCCAGCACGCGACCGTCGACATGTCGGATCGGGCCACGACGAAACGTATCCGGCCGGCGCGACCGCACGACGCTCGTGTAGTCGCCGTTTGGCACAAAGCAGATGTCCTGGGACTCGGGCTTGGCATGCTGCGGAAGGCCGAATCGCCGGGCATGGGCGCGAACCTCCTCCTTGGTCATTTCGCCCAAAGGGAACAGCGTTCGACGCAGGACGCTCGGGTCTACGCTGAATAGCGCGTAAGACTGGTCCTTGGCCAGGCACCGTGCCCGGAGAAGCCTCGACCGCTTGCCACCTGTCTCGATACGCGCGTAGTGACCTGTCGCGATCAGATTCGCCCCAGCCGTGTCCGCATACGCCACGAGGCCGCCGAACTTGATCCACTGGTTGCACAGCACGCAGGGATTTGGCGTCCTGGCCGCGGCATACTCGTCGGCGAAGTGGTCTATCAGCCGAGAGAAATCCCGTGCGAAGTCCAGCACGTAGAACGGGATGCCCAACTCGTCGGCGACCCTGCGGGCGTCCGTGGCTGCCGCCGCCGAACAGCAGGCTTGGCGACGACCCTCCGACGCGGGCGTTGGATTGGCCGGTTCCGGCGGCGCGACACTCTCGTCACCAAGATGGCATCCCGCGGCCCCTGTGGCACGGGCGTCTCGCCCGTGACGACACCGCCGAGACGGCGGTGCCACAGGTCCACACCGCCGAGACGGCGGTGCCACGAGGGCATCGGGACGCACTCCAGAGCGCATGAACACTCCCGTGACGTGGTAGCCCTGTTCCTTCAGCAGACAGGCGGCAACGCTGCTGTCCACGCCGCCGCTCATGGCAACGAGGATTTTCTTCCCGCGCTTCATCTCCTCAAGCATAGGATTCAGGGTGTCAAGGATTCAAGGCCTTGAATCCTTCGAGGGTGGGTATAGATCGTCGCGCGATCGTCGCGCACAAAGCCGCAAAGGGTGATGTTGCAGCGTTCGGCCGCCTGGATCGCGAGCGAGGATGGGGCCGATACCGCCGCGATCAATTCGATGCCGGCCCGGGCACACTTGGCGACCAGTTCCAGGCTCACGCGGCCGGATAGCATGACGCCACGTTGCTGCAAAGACTGCTCGTTCAAGAGGCACTTGCCGATGGATTTGTCTAGCGCGTTGTGCCGCCCGATGTCCTCGCCGGTGGCAATGATCTCACCGTCCGCCGAGAAGATGGCCGCAGCGTGTGTCGCGCCCGTCCGCGTGAAGAGGGCTTGCCTGCTGCGGGCATCCCGGCCCACCTGACAGAGGACGAAGTTCGGTACGCGCAACGTGCTCTTGGCGAGGGTCAGACCTGCCATGAGCTTGTCAATGTTTCGACTGCCACACAACCCGCATGAACTCGTTACAATCAGGCTTCGGCCCGATGGGACCTGCTCCAGGCTGTCCAATTGCATGGCAATGATCGGGGGATCGCCTCGCCGGGAGAGCTTGATGACGTCATCCACGCCCGAAATCATCCCTTCGGAAAAAACAAACCCGATGGCCAGGGCAACGGCGTCACAGGGGGTACACATCACGGCAAAACTGCCAGCGCCTTCGACCATGATGGTGAGGAGCGTTTCCACCACTACTTCGCAATGATCCCGCGCCGGCGGGGCGCCGCTCGCGGAGACGCGCAGCGGATCAACGGCGCGAACCCATTCGCTCGTGTCGTCGGCAGCGTCTTCGAAGGTAAACGCGCGCTTGGCCTTCACTCCGGCGGATCCCCCCTACCCAATGGCGTGGTAACGCACTTGTCCGCAAAGGCCGCTACCTCCGCGTTCACGCGCTTGAAGGTGTCGAGCAAACGCCGGCCCTCGCGAGAAAGGCTGGACTTCCCGCCGCCCGCGCCACCCGGCTGGGCAACGAGCAACTGCTTGCCCAGGTGCTTCTCGGCGCCCTTGATCAGGTTCCACGCGTGGCGATAGCTGACGTGTCCCACCTTGGCCGCCTCACGCAACGTCCCAAGGCGATCCACGTTCTCCAACAGGCGGGCCAACCCAACGCCAAAGGCGTGCTCCTCGCCAACGACGAACCATACCTTCGTTCGCACCGCCGGTCCCGGCTTCGTCAAGAAGCGCTTCTGCTCGACGAGTAGGTCGCAAACGGCCTCACGCAGCATCCTATCCGCCAACTTGGCTCGGAGGACCTTCCTCCAACTGCGAATGGTGGCCCCGGGACCGACCCGCACGTGCGCCCGTTCGCGCAGAACGTTCCTATCACTCCGAATGTCCTTGCTGTGAGGCGCGCTGTCCACGAAGATGATGATGTCCCCTTGTCCTCTCCGGGCAGCGTGATTGCATTCCAAGACGATGTGTTCGTGTTCGTTGCCGCAGCGTTTGAGGAACGATTCCACCTCCGAGCGCGTCCGGAAGTAGTTCGTCGGCTTGCCGGCCTGCGGTTCACCGCAGCCGTGCTTGGCATAGACCGCTCCCGGAAGCAGGTCACACAGTCGCTGAGCGAGGTAAGTCTTCCCTACGCCTCGGCATGCGCCGCAGATGACCCACGTCGTCGTCATTCAAAACATCCCAACTCGCACGCGCGGACCTTGATGTCAAGTATGTTAAGCAACGCACTCATCTTGCGGCCGCCTACTCCCAGTTTCTCGGCCACCGCCCGAGCCGTCGGGCAAGCAATCCATCCACCAACTTGAAGGGTGGTCAGATTGCAGGGTAACCGCTCCTCCGATTCGACGGCGCGCACCGTGGCGTCGCTGTCCGAGACGACCTCGATAGATAACCCCTCATCGCTGACGAAAGCAGCCACCTGCTCCCGTAACGCCTCGGGAACACTCAAGCTGGCGCTCATGGGAACTCCTCGCCCTCAGGCACCCTGCTGATCCGTCGCCTCCGGCGGTCCCACGGTGGATTACCGGACCGGACCGTGACGCGGTGCGCGCAGATTATATCCCCAGCAGGAGCAGATGAGAAATCGGCCTCAATGGGTCCATGACAGTTTGGGCGGGTGCCACTGGCAGCTTGCCTGCCAGTGCGTATGCCCCATGCGTCCACCAGAGACACCACACGGGCGGACAAGCCGCCCGTGGCACCCAGAATCGAATGCCGCCGGAAGTGTCACGGA
>JAFGQA010000227.1 GCA_016935885.1 Phycisphaerae bacterium
CGCCCGTGCGGTCTCTCCGGTGGGCGCGTGGGCATACACACTGGCAGGCAAGCTGCCAGTGGCACCCACCTAAACTGTCATGCACCCCCCCTGGCACGGCGGCGCTTGATCCTGGACGCATCGAGCGCGGCCTGCATCCGATCGGCAACCACCTGGGCAATCTGCTCGTTGGGCCAATCACGGACCTGTTGCGGCGTGATCGGTCGGGCATAACTGACGTAGGTGGTCCACGGCCTTGGCAGCAGGCTGGACCGCGGCCACGCCTCGAAGGCCCCGTCGACGACTGCCGGGACGATCGCCGCCCCCGCCTTCCTGGCGATACCCATGGAGTTGGGGTTGATCTTGCCGATAGAGCCGTCCCGCGTACGGGTGCCCTCCGGAAAGACGACGACGAGCCTCCCCGCCTTGAGCCGGCGGAGGATCTCCTTGACCGCGCCGATGTCGCCCGCACCGCGTCTGACCGGGAAGGCGTTCACTGACTCGATCAGGCGCTTGAACAGCGGGTTCCCAAAGAGGGTGTCGCGGGCCATGTAGTTGCACTCACGCTGGAGTACGCAGGTCACAGAAAGCGGGTCGAAGAAGCTCTGGTGGTTGGAGGCCAACAGAACGCCACCGGTCAATGGGACGTTTCTCAGCCCGAAGACGCGGCCGTGGAAGTACGTCGCCAAGGCCGCCTGCGACAGGAAACGCATGAAGCGGTAATACGGCCGCATGTGCGCCATAGCTCACCCGTCAGAGTAACCGCTGTTCTCGAGGAAGAGCCGCGTGGAGACAACGCAAACGGTGCATCCGCCAAACGGCAAGCCCTTGGCAAGGCAAGCCCCTGTCAAGGGCAAGCCAGCAGGCCAGCCAAGCGGCACAATCGGTCATGTTACTTCTGCGCGACGCCTAATCGCACAGGTTTCTGGCGGTCACCTCTCCCTGGAGCCGTTCGACGACCTGTTGAATCGTCATCTCTGTTGTATCGATCCTGGTAGCTGTCTCCGGCTCCAGCAACGGGGCCCATTGGCGTTTGTCATTGCCGTCGCGATGCTTGAGGTTTGCCACGATCAGATCGTAGGAGGCCTCCTCGCCATCCGCGACCAACTCCTGGTAGCGCCGCTCGGCCCGCTTCTCGATCGAGGCATCGAGGAAGAACTTGATATCGGCGTCCGGGAAGACCACGCTGCCTTGGTCCCGCCCCTCACTGACCAGCGAGCCCAGTTCGCGGCCGATGGCCTGTTGCTTCTCGACCAACAGCCGTCGGATCTCCGGCACACGGGCCACGAAGCTGGTGGCCTCATTCACGTTCATCGAGCGAATGGCCTCGCTGACGTCCTTCCCATCGAGCGTTACTCGCGTATGCGTGGGGCCGCAGTTCACCTTGACGTCGCACCGGCCGGCGACATCGATCAGCGCGTCTTCGTCTTCGAGGGAGACGCCCTTTTGCAGGGCCGCCAGGGCGATCGCGCGATACATCGCGCCCGTGTCCAGGTAGGCTATGCCAAGCTTGGCGGCGAGTTTCCGGGCCGCGGTGCTCTTGCCGGAACCGGCAGGGCCGTCAATCGTGATGATCATACGCTCGTTCGTGCTCCATCAGGCGTAGCGGCGGTGATTATACGGACCGTCTGTTGGGCCGTCAAAACGGGAGTTGTTCAGACGAGGCACCGCATTACAATCTACGTCCCGCAGAGGAACTGCCTATCGCCGCCGACGACCGCGCTTGTCAGGGAGGTCCACGATGTTGCCTCGAACCGGACGCCGCGTGGGGGGGATCCTGACCGTCGTTTCCTGCTTCCTCGTTGCTTGCCTCGGATCCACGACGGGCTGCCGAGAGAAGCCGACCGACAAGCCTCCGGCGCCGGCCGCCTCGGACTCGGCCGACGCCGGGCGTGTCCCACCGCCGGCTCCCGCGACGCCCGAATCGGGCATCGCTCGCGCCGAGGGCGCTGACGACAAGGACGATCCCCGCGCGCCAGCCTGCCTGCCGAAAAGCTACGACGTGGGGCAGTGGTTTAAGCACGAGCCGGTGCGGGTCACAGACCCATCGGGACTGATCCAGGTAATGACTGCGAATGAAGCGGAGCGGTTTGGCCATTTCAGGGTCGACCTCGCTGCACGCTGTGCCTACGCAATGAAAGGCAGCGACGGCAGCACCGCACAGACGCAGGTGCTGCTCGTTGAGGCCCAATCGCCCGAGGATGCGTACGGATTGATGACCTGCCAGTCGGCTTCGCGCGAGACAGCGGATGTTGGCGGAGAAACACGGGTAGATCGCGGTGAGGCCCTGCACTTCCACTGTTGGCAGGGCCGCAGTTACGTACACGTCTGGACGGAGCCGCCGGCCGTCGCCTCCGCCGAGGAGGTGCTGCCACTGTTGAGGCACATCGTCGGTCGGATCCCTCGCGAGGACCGTCCCGAGCTTCTTGAGGCCATACCCAGGGACCAGAAGGACACGGGTCAACGCTGGCTTGTCCGCAGCCTCCTCAGCCTGTCGCCGGACGCGTTCGATCTGGCGCGGCCGCCCGATCTGAAGAAGGTCAACGAGCTTCTGGACCTGGGCAACGTTGCGTTCATGTGTATCGCGGCGTACGAGATGCCCCAAGCACGCCAGCCGAACGTGGTTTGGTTGGTTCGGTATCTCAGCAAGGACGACGCCGAGGCCGCCTACGCACGGTACTCGGCATTCATCAGCCAGGCCGCTGGCCCAGCCACGGAATCGACGAACCTCCTTCGGCCGCACGGCCCATTCCTGATTGGCACCTGGACTGCTGAGGAGGAATCGCTGCAGTATATGATGCCGCGGATCAAACAGTTGCTGCCATCGCAGTGATTGGCCGCGGGCCCGCGCGGCGTGGTGGCCTGTGCCAAGGCGGGAGCCGGGGTAGCACCGAATCGAGGAAGTCAGAGGAGATACGCTGATGCGCACGATCGTTTGTTTTGTCGTGGCTTGGGCCGTCTTGGTCATGACCGCAAGTTGTGACCCCGGCCAGGTAGACAAGGCCAAGAAAGAGGCGGCGGAGAAGGCCAGGCAGGCCAAGGATGCAACGACCCAGAAGGCGGCGGAGGTGAAGGAAGCCGTCGAGCCCTACGTTGAGGAGGGGGCCGACAAGGCCAGGCAGGTGTACGAGCAGGGCAAGGCCAAGGCTGGCGAGCTGAAGGAGGAGGTAGAGGCCGCCGCCACGCAGGCGGCCGAGAAGGCCAAGCCATACGTCGACAAGGTCAAGAAGGCCACGACGCAGGCGGTGGACAAGCTCAAGGAGACGGCGAAGAATGCGGCCGACAAGGTCGGCGGTGCGTAGGGCGGCCTTTGGCCGCAGCCAAACTGTGGCAAAGGCGTCCCGCCTGTGGCCCCACCGGCGAGACGCCGGTGCCACAGTTTCCTTCGCTGAACTCGAAGGTTTCGCCTGATAACAGTGTAGGGGACGAGGAACGATGGTGCCTACTGGGTCCGTGACACTTCCGGCGGCATTCGGTTCTGCGTGCCACGGGCGGCTTGTCTGCCCGTGCGGTCTCTCTGGTGGGCGCACGGGGCATCCGCACTGGCAGGCAAGCTGCCAGTGGCACCCGCCTAAACTGTCACGTGCCGGTTTGCGACCGCGCCGGGAGGAGCCATGGCCGTCCTCGTAAGCTGCCCGAAATGCGAACGCCCCGCCAAGCTCCCTCAGGACTCGGCGGGCAAGACTGTCCGGTGCACGGGTTGCGAGCAGACGTTCCGGGTCCCCCATGGCACCGGCGATCTGGCGATCGAGTGGGGCCCCATCGGCGCCGGCCGCAAGGTGCCGATCTCACCCGGCAGGACGATCACAATCGGCCGCACGAAGGACAACCTCGTGTGCCTGCCCGGCGCGCTGGTCTCGCGCCGCCACGCCATCCTGAAATGGAACGTCTCCGAATGGAAGCTCCTCGATGCCGGCAGCACCAACGGCACGTTCGTCAACGGCCAGCGGGTGAGGGAGGTCGGCTTGACCGACGGCAGCCGGATCGTCATTGGTGATTTCGCCTTGCGCCTCGCCGTCGTCAGCTCGGGCCCGAGCGACCTCGATACGGCACTTGACGCCATGGCCGTCGAGGAGTCGAGGTCCGGCACGCTGGCAGTCGTCACCTCCCAGGACCTGCCGCTGGACGCGGCCGATTCACGCGCCGACACCGCCTCCGGAGAGGTGGCCCTGACCCCCCCTGACACGGAACAACCAGGAGTCGGGCTCCGGCACGCTGCGACCCAGCCCAGCCGGCGCGGGCTCCTCGAACGCTGGCCGGTGGTCTTGGCACTCGCCGCGCTCGTCATCGTTGCTGTCGGCTTACTGATTGCCCTGCTGATGTGACAGGGCGGTCGCCTGGGGTCCGTGGCCGGGACCGTCCACGTCGGTGCCGGGTTTCCCCTTGCTCTTGTCAGGCCCACGCTTATCCACGTTGATCACGAAGTGGCCGTCCCCGAGCGTCACGTCGCTGTTCAAGTTGCTGTACACGTACATGGCATCCAGCGTTTCCTCCGTCCGCTCGGGCGTGCCGGGCAGCCATAGATAGGTCCCGACCGGAAGATGCGTTTGCTCATGGATATATAGATCCTGGAGCTTGCAGGGATACCGATCGCCCTGCGGGTACCTTATCTCCAGGTGAAAGCAGGGCTCCTTGGCCGGGCCAATCTCCGCTGAGGGAAGAAGCCTGGTCGTCACCTCACCTTGCAGCCTGGCCTTCTTAATCCTGTCCAGCGTCCGCTCCATCAGGCGGCGCGGACCGAAATCCGTGATCGGGTTTCGCGCCTTGCCAAACACGACGGCCAGACTCGGCGCTAATTGCTGCTCGCTCGTCGGTAAGCCGAAGATGCCCCTGCGAGGCAGTAGGACCACGTTGTTCCCGTGTTCGCCCTCGACGTAGACGCACTGCCGGTATTCGCTGTCCTCGTCGAGCCATGTGAACCGGACGCTGAACGGCTCGTCTCGGTACTCCGCGAAGATGTTCTCGACGGGCCTCAGCTCGGCAAACAACCCCAGCCGCTCCTGCCGCTGAAAGTGAATCGTGACCTGTTGCAGATTCCGCGTCTCCGCCAGCGTGTCCTCCATGAACTTCACCGCGTCCGCCTTGATGCGCTTCACCACTTCATCATGGCCCTGAACCTGCTGACCCTGTAATGGCATCTCGATGGTCGGCTTCGGCCCGCAACCCGCGGTCGGCCACGCAAGGCCCATCACCCCCAACCAGAGCACCAAGCGCTGGCAAAGCCGGACGCCACGGGAATCCTGCACACCTGCACGCTTCACGCTGAATCTCCCATCGAGCGACATAACGCCTCCCTGCCTGCACACACCCTTCGGCGCACTCTCAGTAGTAAACGGTCCTGGTCCGGTGGTGGTTCGTCGCAATGTCTTCAGTGCGAGCCAGGCTCCACAAATACCAGTCGATCTGCCACGCCGGGGCTGGCTTGCCGGCCTTCTCGACCGCGGCACGCATCCGATCCACCACGTGAATCGTCGCGGCCCGGATTTCAACTTCCTCCTCGGAGTCCATGGCGATCTCTTCCTCGCGGTCAATCGCCTCGGCCAGTTCCGGCGCCAGACGGAGCATCCCGAGATGACGCAGCGCCTGCGGCACGCGATAGTCGGCAAACGCCGTCAATTCGGCCAGGCCGTCCAACGATGGATGCCCCTGTGCCTGCCACGCCATTGCGACGTCCAACGCGCAAATCTGGGCCCGCTTCATGAAATACACCGGCTGCCCGCGATAGGTGCTCACGTCCCGGAAGGAGTCGAAATTGGTCATCAGCAGGACGGCTAGCGGCCAAGCCTGTGAGTTCACCGACTCGACCGCGTTCATGAACTGCCCGTCGAACCGATCGACCACAACCTGCCCCGTCTCACGGACGATGCGTTCCCGCTCATCCATCAGCAGCAACTGGCCAGTGCCACCAAGCACTTGGCGAATGTCCTCGCTGGACACCTTGAGCCAGTATTCCGGATCACACCACTCCGGTTCGCACCGTGCCGCGAGCATCAGCGAGACAAACATTGCCTCAAACCGCCGGTATGTCTCGCCGCGCCACGTGATCTTGATTGGATCCGGGGACCAGAAGCAGAAGTTGAGCGCGTCGACCAGGAGCACCAGATTCGCCAGCTTGGCCGGAGAACCCGGCAGGTTGGCCAGCAGATCGTGACCCATCGGGTGCAGCGACGCGTGCCGGACCTCCGCGGCCCACCGTTCGATCGCCGCGTCGTCGATGGACACGTGCTTCGCCTGGGCCACCACCGGCTGCGTTGTATCGAGCACCAGCACAGGCGCAAATGGTAGCCCCCGCTCTTTTACAGGGCAAGCACACCGCGCGAGGCGGCTCGAAGCCAGGTTGGCCGCTGCGCGGATGACGCAACAGCCGCAACAACTCGAAGATCGGCTTGCCGTTTGGCGGATGACGCCATATCGTCGGCGTCCTCAGCCAGAACCTCTTTCGAGTTGAAAGGACACACAATCCATGTCCGACACCTACGACACCTTCATCGCCGCCGTCCGTGAGATCGGCCAACTCGGGACGATCGAATCCCTGCTAGACTGGGACTCGGAAACCTACATGCCGCCCAACGGCCTGGCCATCCGTGCCGAGCAACTCGCCCTGCTGGCTTCCCTCGCACACCAACGACTTGCGGATCCACGACTGGCCGATCTGTTGTCGAGGCTCGATGGGACAGTCGCCGACGCCGTGCAACTGACCAACGTCCGCGAGATGCGCCGCCTGCACGACCGCGCCGTCAAGATCCCGGACGAGATCGTGCGCCGCATTGCCCGCGTCACCACGATCGCCAAGGACGTATGGGCCAAGGCCCGCGAGAAGTCCAACTTCCCGAGGTTCGCCCCGCACCTTGCCGAACTGCTGGACCTCAAACGCCAAGTCGCCGACCTGATCGGACACGACGGCGATCGCTACGACCCACTGCTGGACGAATTCGAGCCGGGGGCCAGGACAGCCGACATCGCCGAGCTATTCGCCTCCCTGCGCGAGCCGCTATCCGCCTTTGCGAGGCAATTGACCGAATCGAAGCGCCAACCCGACGTATCGCTTCTTCACCGCCGTTTTCCAAAGGAGGCCCAACGGCGTCTCGCCCGCCGCTTGGCAGAGGCCATCGGCTTCGACTTCAGCAGCGGACGCGTGGACGTCTCCACGCATCCCTTTTGCTCGGGCGCCGGTCCCGGCGACGTCCGATTCACAACGCGCTACTGCGAGGACTTCTTCAACGCCGCCATCTTCGGCGTCTTGCACGAGGCCGGCCACGGGCTGTACGAGCAGGGCCTCGATTCCAAGCACCTCTTCACCCCGATGGGCCAGGCCGTCAGCCTTGGGATCCACGAGTCCCAATCTCGGATGTGGGAGAACTTGGTCGGCCGAAGTCGGGCGTTCTGGGAGCTGTTCTATCCCGAGTGCCAGCGCGAGTTCGCCGGCGCCCTCGGCGGTGTCTCCATGGACGACTTCTACTCGGCGATCAACGCCGTCGGCCCGTCGCCGATTCGCGTGGAGGCCGACGAAGTGACTTATAACCTCCATATCATCCTGCGATTCGAGTTGGAGCGGGCGATGATCGACGGTTCCTTGGCCGTCGAGGACATCCCGGAGGCATGGAACGCCAAGATGCGGGACCTGCTGGGCATCACCCCGGATAACGATGCCGAAGGCTGCCTCCAGGACATTCACTGGTCACACGGCACATTCGGCTACTTTCCCACCTATGCCCTTGGAAACCTCTATGCTGCCCAGTTTTATGCGGCCGCGGAACGGGCCATCCCCGACATGACCGACCGCCTGCGCCGCGGCGATCTCGCCACGTTGCTCGAATGGCTCCGCGCGAACATCCACCGGCACGGCGAGCGTTACCGCGCCAACGAGCTTGTAAGGGAAGTCACCGGCGAGCCGCTGTCGATTGAGCCGTTTGTCCGATACATCCGGGCCAAGTATTCCCAGATCTACGGGCTTTAGCCGGGACCAACGCTCGTCCTTGCACCGCCCAATGGAGGACGCCCGGGGGACGCCGCTCACGGCACAAACCTACCAGGAATATCCGATTGCGTGAGCGGGCCGCCAGGTTGATTCTGGCCGGCCGTGATCTGGAGGCTCCCGGCTTCGCCACTGGACGCCCGATATCTAAGGTAATTGCGGATTTGGACTTGCATTGGAACGGTCATCGGCGTACATTCTAATAGCACACTGGCGTGATTGAGCTTGGGCGGACACAGAGCGTCTACAGATGCCCCCCCTACCAAACAGACCATACCGTCCAGGTCAGTGAAGAAGAGAGGGAAGACCCGCCAGACCTTCCGCCAGCACGACGACAGATGGCATCGCACGGCCCTTGTCGGTTCGTCGCGCGGCGAACCAGATTCGTTGCAAAGGAGATTCCCATGGTGCGGCTCCGCATTCTAGGTGGCGCGTTGATCGTGTCGCTCATCTTGGCAGGAGGTGTGGTCCAGGCCGACGACCAGGACACCTCAGCCGACCAACAACTGGCCAAAGCGATCGAGCTATACAAAGCCGGTGACTATGAGGCCTCGCACCGGTTGCTGAGCGACATCGACTCAGACGATCTATCCGGCGAGGACCAGCAAGTGGTCTTCCAGAAATACGCGGCATCCGCGGAGGAGGCCGTCAAGAACATCGCTGCCGCCAAGGATGACTTCGCCAAGGCCGAGAAGGCCTTGAAAGCCGGAGACAAGGCAGAGGGCAAGAAGCTGCTCGAGCGGGTCGTTGCCAACAAGTTCGCGCCGGCAGACCTGAAGCGGAGGGCCCAGGCAAAGCTGACGGAAACCACCGTGGAATCCGCCCCTCCGCCCGGGCCCGCCAAGCCGGCACCGTCACAGGCGACGGCGTCCGGTCAATCTTCACTGCTCGACCAATTATCCATGGAGTACGAACTGCTGTGGCAACAGGCCGTCAAGACCTATCGCGACACCGAGGCCAAGATCCGCAAGGCGGTGCTGGCGAACGATTTCGCCGAGGCCCATCGCCTGTTGGACTTCGCCGAGCAGACGATTGAATTAAACCGTCGATACGCTTCGCCTGCCGGCCGGTATGAGGACTACCGTAATCAGGCTCGCGACCTCGAGCAGTTCGTCAAAGACGAGGAAGCGGAATACGAAGAACAAGTCATCAAAGAGAAATACGACGAAATCGCCCAGCGGGAGACGACCCGCCTCGAACGAATCCAACGAACCAAGCAGCGGCAGATTCAACAACTCATGGACCAGGCCGGCGAGCTTCGCAAGGAGCGACGCTACGACGAGGCGATCCAGGTCCTGGAACAAGTCCTCGCAATCGATCCCGAGCACAACCAAGCGGCGCTCTCAAAGGAAATCCTCGGCGACTTGGCCATCGCCATCCGCGACTTCAAGGCGGTCCGCGATCGGCACACGCAGGCCCAGGATTTATTCGTCGAGAACGACGAGACGGGCATCCCGTGGCACAAGGACATCATCTACCCGAAGGACTGGCCGGAGATCACGGCCAGGCGTGGGCGGGGCGTCGAAGAGGAGGCCGAACCACGGGTGAATAGAGAGGCTCGCGAGAAGCTTGCCAAGAGGGCGCCTGAGCTGCGGTTCGACGCCCAGCCGTTTGAAGACGTTATCGAAGCCCTGCGGACCTACACCGGGCTGAATATCATACCGAACTGGGCGGCCCTTGAGGCATCGGCGATCGAGAAGGACGCCGAGGTCTCCCTCAGACTGCAAGCCGAAAGCGTCTCGTTCGAGAAGGCCCTGGAACTGATCCTGGAGGAGGTCGGTGCCGGCGAGGTCGAGTTGGCTTATACGATCGACGAGGGAGTCATCCGCATCTCCACGAAGGATGATCTGAGCCGCAAGACGCTGATTCGTGTGTACAACGTGCAGGATCTCCTGATCTCCGTGCCCACCTTCCGAGGCCGAAGGATCAACCTCGACGAGGTCGGTCAGAACCAACAGGAAGGCGGCCTCGGCGGCGGGCGGTACCTCGAAGGTGGCGGTGGCCAGGGCGGCCAGGGCGGCGGGATGTTCGGTGGCGGCGAGAGCGGTGATGACGACGATACCGCGGATGTTGGCGAAGACCCCCTCGAGCCGATCATCGAGCTCATTCAGCAGACCATCGACCCGGAGAGCTGGCGCGAGGCCGGCGGCAACGTGGGCTCGATCCAATCCCTGCACCAGCAGCTTATCGTGACCCAGACCGCGACGGCGCACAACGAGCTTCGCGACCTGCTGCGCGAGCTTCGCAAGGCGAGGGCGTTGCAGATCGGCGTCGAGGCGCGGTATATCACCATTTCGCGGAACTGGCTCGAGCAGATCGGCGTCGATCTCGACATCGTCCTGAACAACGGTAATGCCGGGTACGACAGGACCACGATCCTCGATCCTGTCACGAACAATCCCGTGCTGGTCCCGCGGCAGTTCTCGCGGAACGGATTCACGCCAGGTGCCCCGGGCGGCGTCGGAATTACGCTGCCGACACAGCCGTTCCCGCAGCCATACGGCCAGCCCGGCCTGGTTCCGGCCTCCGGAAACGTCGGCCCGGCCTCCGGCAGCATGACGCGGATACCGATGGTCAACAACACGCTCGATCTGGCCTCGCCGTCCGACACGAACGTCGGCGGGACGCTCGGCAGCCTGGTGAACTCGACGCCGGCGTTCCAGATCTTCGGCAGCTTCCTGGACAACATCCAGGTGGACTTCCTCCTGCGCGCGACGCAGGTGGACAGGCGGGCCAGCGACCTCGACGCGCCTCGGCTCGTTTTGTTCGACGGTCAGCGGGCGTGCTTCGAGTCGTTCATCGAGCAAGACTACATCGCCGCATTGACGCCGATCATCGGTGACAACGCCGGCGCCTTCTTGCCGCGCGTCAACACGGCCCTCACCGGCCGGTCGCTCGACGTCCAGGCGACGGTGTCGGCGGACCGGCGCTATGTGACCATGACCATTCGGACGTTTACGCGCGTGACCGGCGATTTCAGAACGGTCTTCTTCGGCGGCAGTAACACCGTCGGTTCAGGTTTCGTCGAGCTGGCCACGCAGACGACCCAGCAGATCCGGACCACGGTCTCGGTGCCCGACGGCGGCACGCTCCTCATCGGCGGCTTGAAGCTCTCCGGCGAACGCGACGTGGATGCCGGGGTGCCGATCCTGTCGAGGATCCCGATCCTCAAGCGGGCGTTCTCGAACACGTCGAACGTCAAGGACGACCAGGTTCTGCTGATCCTGATCAAGCCGACGATCATCATCCAGGACGAAGAGGAGGCGAAGCAGTTTCCGACGCTGTCGTCGCTTGTGAATCCGTGAGAGGCGACCCGTTGGCTGGTAGCCCCTGGTAGCTGCTGGTACCGCGTTTCACGAGTTTCGAGACTATCCGCGTGCCGCGGGTGCAGCGTGCCGCGGGTGACTTGCCTGCCTGTGGGGCTGTGGGGCGAGCCGCCAGCGTGCGCGTCCATGTGGCGGCCCACTCTTATCGCTGAAGCGAACTCCTAGAGCAGTTTGAGCTTGAGCTTGCCTATGGCGCCGACGCCGATCGGAACCGCGACCGTGAGGGAGCGGTCAGCGTTCACCCTTGAGGAACGTCGGCAAACTGGTCATCCCCGTCGGC
>JAFGQA010000228.1 GCA_016935885.1 Phycisphaerae bacterium
GCGGTGGCCATGGCGTTAGACGCGGTGAACCCGACGATCGCGCACACGACGAGGGCAACCGCAAGCTGTGGGATGCTGCTGAGGTGTCTCATTATTCGCCCTCCCCTACGCGCACGGTGGCGGGTCGTGTGGGGCGCTCGATGCCGAGGTCGACGTAGTCGAAGGCGACCCACGACCAACAGTTGTCGGGATGGTCGGCCACAAGCTGCAGGAACACCTCCTTGGCGCTGGCCTTGTCACCAGCCACCACGTAGGCAAAGCCGATCTCGAACTTAAGGAACGGCGTCCAGCCCGGATCGTCCGGGTACTTCTCGACGAGGGCGGTGAATGCCTTCACCGCTTCCATCAAGCACGCCTTTGCCTCCACCGGCTTGTTCTCCGAATCGAGCGCACTGCCTTCCTCGATATACGAGGCGGCGGAATCAACCTCGGCCTGGACGCGCACGCACTCGGCGTCGGGAATCGGGAGCGGGCTTACTTGTCACAGAACAGGCGCGGGCGGCGGGAATCTCGCACTCCCGCCGCCCGCTGATTCGGACTTGGAATCAGTCGTCTTGTTGAGTGACGGCTGGGACTTCCTCCGGAGCTTCTGTGTCCGGCGCCCGTTTCTCGGGCACCGGACGCAGCTCGAGGAAGTAGAAGCAGACGTTGTTGCCGGGATGCGAGTCCATCAAATCCTTCATGAAGGCTTCCAGGCGGTCTTTGTATAGATCCTCGCCACCCCAGTCCAGGGCTGTCAGACCGCGCAGCTTCTGGATCGTGTCGCGCATGGCAAGCACTTTTCCTTCGGTCGTGTACTGCCCGTCTGCTCCGGCTACAGCGCCACACCAGACACGACCAACGACGGCACATACTCGGTCTTCCTCGACGCACACGGCCGTGAGATCAGCGCCGTAGCTGTCATGTCCTTTTCCCTCTCGGATGGAGGCTGTCTCGTAGGCGATGTTCTCGCCTTCTTGGAATATGTAAGATCGCTGGACGCCGTACGGGTTGATGGCAAGGACGTCCGGTTTGAGCTGGGTAACTGTGGCCTTGGTCAAGTCCATCGTCTTCCACTGCGCGTACTGGGCCAGAGCAGGGAAAAGCATGGGACTGAACAGAAACGGCGTTGCCTTGTCGTGATCGAGCTTGATGAGATCGCTTTCGGCTATCGTAGGCGGCCCCTCTTCCGTTTTCCACAAGCCGTCCGCGCCTTTCCGAAGTGTAATGTCATACCCGTCAAAAGCACCGAGGTTAGGGGCTATGCCTTTCTCTTTCGGCCGTGTCCCCGGAACCCAAAAGAGCGGTTTCTCGAGAGGCTTCGTCTTGATGGTGATGACGCCGCCTGCCTCGTCCCAAGTGACCGTCCCGCTTATGTGTCCGGCGACCAGTCCCGAATGCTCTTCTACATTGCAGATCCAGATGCGGCACGTGAAGGTTTGGGCCTTAGCCGGCGCGGGTTCACCGGCCACCGCCAATCCACACACGAGGAGAACCAGGCACAACGCGCCCCAAGGCGCAACGGCCTTAATTAAACTCGATAATCTCGAACACATTGTCGATATCCTCCACGTGGGTATTGATGATCGTGCCGGGATTCGCCGGATCGTATTCGCCGTCCTTGCAGGCAATCGAGCCCTGAGCACTGCACCCATTAGTGCCGCTCCAAACGCGAGTGGTTTTGACGCCGGTCGAAAGCCCAAGTTTTACGGTATACGTCTCCGTGTCGTTGCCGACGCTGTAGGCCCTCTCTTCCGTGTCATAGCGGTGCTGCGTGACGGTTAGGCTGTCTTGCTGCACCAGGCAGGGGAACGGATATACTGGGGGGAATTCCGCCGTGCTCTTGGTGAAGGTATTCCCCTCGCCGCCGTATTCGTGCCACTTGTCGTCGCCCGGCATCCAACTGGCGAAGTCGATGGCAATCGCGGCGATTGCGTGCGTACCGGAGAATGTGTAGTTGACCCCGATGAACTTGAAGTCGAATGAAAGGCTCAACGGGCTGCCCTCTTCGTTGCCTCCCTTGGCGAGATACCAATCGTATTGGGTGCTAAAGATAAGATGTGCCCGCGATCGTACCCGTCCGCTGAATGCACCCTGCGGATACGTTTCCACTCGCATCCGGAAATGCTCCTCGAGTGTCGAGTATTCCGGAACGCCCGAAGACCAAACACCCGCCAACACAAAGAAATCTCCGAACATGGCATTGTCGGAATGCTCGGGCAAGAAGAATATGCTCGGCGGCAGCAGCGCATAGTTGAACTTGTAGACCGTGAGCGTGTCATCGGTGGTCGCGGAGGCAACCAGCCAGTCTTGGCCTTCCGGAGGGACTTCGCAGAGATACGCACAAAGCTCGTCGCCTCCAGTCGCGGCACTCGGGAAACAGCCTTCGTCAGCGTAAAGCTCTATTTCCATCTCGGCAGTCCCCTCTTCACCTGTCGTCACTGCGATCATGGAGCCCCCGGCGGTCGCCATAACAAGAGATCCCTCCGGAGTCTTGAGGATGATGAAGTCGCTATTCTCATGCCCGGCAACGAGAATGCCCCCTTCACCGAACCTGCTAATGACAACTCGGTATTCCGTGCTTGGCGCCGCCGCAACAAGCACCTTTGCCTTTATGCGGCCGACGGTTCCCGTGCCATCACGGCTCAGTGGCAAGGCTGCGTTGAGAGGAATATCCTGCACGTCGTCGAAGTTGATCCCCACGAGGTCGATCGAGCACTCGCCCTCGATGACGACGAGCGCGGAGCCACTGACGGTGGGGTTGTCCGGGTCTTCGGGATCCTCGTCGAAGGTCGCCATGACGCGGCATTGACCTGCCATCTGGCCCGCGTTGAACGCCGTGGTAGCGCCCTCCTCGGGATCGACATAGCCCAGGCAAAACGCGAACCGTGTCCACGTGAAACTCTCTTCAAGCAGCGTATCGTTGTCCGCCGTGCCCTCGATGATCTCGCCGGCGTCGTTGAAGTGGCGTTCCTCGTCGCCGCCCAGGTCGTAGGCTTTCCCCGTCAGCGTCACTTGGCCCTCGGTAGCGACCTTGGCTTCGTTCGGGGCAACAATAACATAATCCACGCCGCAAATCCGCTTTACGGGGCCGGTTTTGGATTTGGCCGGGTCGTGCGTGGGCGAGCCGGTTTCCGCCGCCGCGTCGTAGGCGATGACTTTGTAGCGCACCTCGTGGCTGACGCCGATGACGCCCGGCTCGGTCTCGTGATACGTGCTGCGGTAGGAGTTGGTGTTGTAGTTTTCCGGGTTGTTGTCGGTGAACACGGCCGTGCCCCAATCGGCCGGCCACGTGGTCTCGCCGATCGCACGCGTCTGGCGGTACCAGACGACCTTGTCGATTTCGTCGAAGCCCTCGTCCGGGTCGGCGATCCGGTCGTCGTCAATGATGCCGCTCACGTGCACGTAGAACTCCTGTCCGCGCTCAATGTAGTCGTGCGGCAAAGCCACTGTGCCGGCCGCATCGAGGCTAAACGTGATCTCGCCGATGACGATCGGGTTGCCTGGGCCCCCGCCGGCGGCCGCCCACGCGTCGGACGCGACAGACATCGCCGCCGCGCACACAAGAACGACGAACGCCACTGCTAACCAGTCCTTGAGGTGTCTCATCGTTCGTCCTCCACGATGCGGACCGTCTTTGGCCGCGCGGGCCGCTCGACGCCAAGGTCCATGTGGTTGAAGGCCGCCCACGTCCAGCAGTTGTCCGCGTGGTCGGCGGCGAGCCGCAAGAAGGCCGTCTTGGCGCTGGCCTTGTCGCCGGCGAGCAAGTGGGCCAGGCCGATTTCGAACTTCAGGTACGGTGTCCAGCCCGCATCATCGGGATATTTCTCGACAAGCGCGCTGAACGCCTCGACCGCCTTCATCAAACAGGCGTTGGCTTCCACCGGCTTGTTGTCCGAATCGAGCGCACTGCCTTCCTCGATATACGACGCAGCGGAATCAACCTCGGCCTGAATGCGCCACGCCTCGGCCTCCGGGTAC
>JAFGQA010000229.1 GCA_016935885.1 Phycisphaerae bacterium
ACCGGTCATCCCCGTCGGCCACAGGGGGCCGACGCTGCAACGAAGCGTCAATGGAGCATGCACGCTCAACCCTAAAACGCTCTAGCCTGCTGGCTTGCCGTTTGACGGACCTGCCCGCAGGCAGGCGGATCAACCGTTTACGTCAGTCGTGCGCGCAATTCCTAATCCGGCTCTGCGAATGTTTGAACAATGAGCGTGCCACGGGCGGCTCGTCCGCCCGTGCCCGTACACGCGATGGACGCACAGGCAGACAAGCTGCCCGTGGCGCCTATGCCACAGGTCTTGTTGTGCCGCAGGTTTCGCGGGAGTGCCGCAGTCTCGCCGCTTCCTCATTGAGACTGGGACCCCGACTGCCTGCTCGAATCGCTCACCACTTGAACATGCGATCTCTCTGCCCCGCTGCGGTTGGTACGGGGATTGGCAAGCACCGTTTGCAATCGCGATCAGTAGGAAATGCGAAGCCGGTCCAGGAAGCGTGCCGCGACACCGTAACGGCGGACCGAGCCTCTCGGCCCGTTGGATACAGCTTGGACCCGAAGTACCTCGGCGGCGCAGGTGGCGCGCCCCTCATAAGAGGAGACACCCTCCGCCGGGGGAACGGTCAGTTCGAGGCGCAGTCGGTCGCCCGGCTGGAAGTCCGCGGAATCCAGTTCCAGGTACGCCCCACCGCTGCCGACGTTCTGTGTGACCGTCCGAACGAGATACCGGCTGTCCTCGCTCTCCTTGCGGCACTCAACCGGCAGGCGGATGCTCAGCCGACGGTGAGCCCGTCGCTCCGTCTGCGATCCATCATGGTGATTTTGGCCTGCACTCATCAGGTTGCTCCGATCCCTTCCCATTCGCCCCGACGGTTTCCCTGTTCATCCGGTGTTTGCAATCATGGTGCCAGATCCCGATATCGACGGCATATCCAGCGTGCCGGGCCCATAAGTGCCGTCCCTACAAGGTGTTGCGGTCATTCGGGCGAGGCCGGCCGCCACACCGGCGACCCGCCGTGCGTTGCACGGACACCACAGCCAGTCCGCCGGCCGGTAACACGAATGCCCTATGATCCGTGCTCGGCGGACCTTGCGGGCTTGTTTATTCTCGGCAACATGGGACCTTCTCATAAACATTCGGCCAGTTTTCGCTTCAGGATCTTGCCCGTTGGGCCGCGTGGCAGGTCATCGGAGATGACGATACGCCGCGGGACCTTGTAGCCGGCGATCCGGTCGCGGCAGAAATCGCGGAGGGCGACGTCGGTGACCTCGTGGCTCTCGCTGAGGATGACAAAGGCAACGACGACCTCGCCACGCGACGGGTCGGGCTGGCCGATGGCGGCACACTCGGCGACAGCGGGATGCTCGATCAGAACGGACTCGATCTCGGCCGGGTAGACGTTCTCGCCGCCGACGATGATCATCTCCTTCTTGCGGCCGGTGATCGAGATGTAGCCGTCGGTGTCGACCGACCCCATGTCGCCGCTCTTGTACCAGCCATCGGACGTGATCACCTCGCGCGTCTCCGCTTCCCTGCGATAGTAGCCCTTCATGATGGTGGGGCCACGGATCCGCAATTCGCCGATCTCTCCTGGCGCCAATGGCTTGGCATCGTCGTCGAATGCCTGAACCTCCACGCCGGGAATCGGTTGTCCGACCGTGCCGACGCGGTTTGACCACGGCACGTTCAGGCTTACGACCGGCGCGGCCTCCGTCATGCCGTAGCCTTGCACGACCTCGACGCCGAAGCGCTCCCTGAAATCGAGAAACACCTGATCGGGCAGGGCCTCCCCGCCGCTGACCGCGTACTCGATTGACGAAAGATCTTGATCGTGCCGCTTCTTGGCCTTCAGCATGGCTGCGTACATGCTGGCGATCATGATGGTGACACTGCTTTGCTCCCGGCGGATCGTGTCGATCACCCCCGCGGGTTGGAATCGAGGAACGTAATACACCGACGCACCCAGCGCTACCGGCACGAGCAGCAACGCCGTCAGGCCGAAGCTGTGGAACTGCGGCAGGACGCCAAGGAAGCGATGGTCGGATCGAAGTCTGGCCTTCTCAATACACGCGTCGACATCGTGCCGCAGGTTCGCGTAGGTCTGACAGACGCCCTTGGGCGTGCCGGAGGTACCCGACGTGTACAACAGGACGGCCACGTCATCGCCGGCCACGGACGGCACCGGCGGTTTGCGACGCAGATGTTGAAGCACGACTTCACGTTTCAGCGGCAGGTCTTCCATGAAGACCGACTTGGCTGGCAGCGAGGCCGCCTGCTCGGCGAAATGATTGATGGTGAAGACAGTGTCGAGTCGGGCGTCCTCGACCACGGCGGCCAACTCGGCGGGTCGCAGCAGGAAGTTCAGCGGCACGGCGACGCGCCCGGCCCACAGCGCGCCGTAAAACGTCCCCGCAAACGCGCAGCAGGACGGCATCATGATGCCGACGTGCTCGCTCGACGTCGCCTTCGCAACCTGCCCGCGCATGACGGCGGCGAATCGAACCAGCTCGCCGTAGCTCAACGACCGAAATGGATCGGCAACGGCCGGCCGGCCGCGGCCCTGTTCGGCCGCCGCGAGCAGCGTTTCGACGATCACAAACCTACTCCCAACGCCGAGGAGATTCAGGCACGACGACGGAACCACGGGTGTCCACGTTACACATTACACCCGAAGATCGACCCAAACGACGCCCGCAGGTCCGGCACCGTAATACCGAACAGGCTGTAGAAGCTGAACAGGACGTTGATCACCGCCTGCATGACGTCCAGTGACAGATTGATGAAGAAGCAAAATGAGCTGTCCATACTTAACACACCCTAAGGCGTCGCGCGAAAATAACATGACCGATTGTGCCGCTTGGCTAGCTTGCCGGCTTGCCGTTTGGCGGACCTGCCCGCGGGCAGGTGGGTCAACCGTTTACGTTGTCTCTGCGAGGCTCCCGACGAACAGCGTGGGGATCCTCGCGTCCAGTGTTTCGTTGCGGCGGCGATCGCAGCCAGCGGCAAAACTGTTGCACCGGCGCCAAAGCCGGCGGTTTTTACGGTCAGGAACGACGTTTCCGATCCGCTGTTTTCCCTTTTACCACGGGCTGCCATGGTGCGGGCGTCCTGCCCGTGTCGACGCGGTGACTGCAGTCGGCGCCCCCCCGCGTTTGCAATCCATCGTTTCAGCCGCTGGCAACATTAGCAACCCGTGGCAAAACTGTTGCACCGGCGCCAAAGCCGGTGGTTTTCACGGCCAGGAAGGGCGTTTCCGAACCGCTGTCTTCCCTTTTACCACGGGCTATTAGGACGCGGCATCGCGCTTGCCCTTCGGGACCGGCTCGACCTTCGGCGGTTTCATGGCCTCCGCCGTCGTGATCAGGGCTTCCGTAATCTGGTTGCCCACCGCGCTCATGCCGTCCGGCGTGTACGGCACCATCAGGATCGTCGCCTTGCTGTGGGTGCCCACTGCCGTAACCGTGTCGTAGTGCTGGGTCAGCAGCACCATCTTCGTTGCCTCCTCCGGCGAGATGCCCGCCTCACTGCACGCCTCGACGGAATCCTTCAGGCCGTTGGCGATAGCCAACCGCTGCCGGGCGATCCCGACGCCCTGCAACTCCTTCGCCCGGGCCTCCGCCTCCGCCTCAGCGATGACGCGGATCTTCGTCGCCTCGGCCTCGTTCTTGGCCGCCTCCTTGAGCCGGGCGGTGGCGTTCACCTGGTTCATTGCCGCCTTCACCTTCGCGTCCGGCTGGATGTCGTTGACCAGCGATTGCAGGATCGTGTAGCCGAACTGCTGCATCGTATCCAGAAGCCGCTCCTTGACCGCGTGGGCGATCTTCTCCTTCTCAGAGAACACGCTGTCCACGGGCATCTCCGGCACCAACGCGCGGACCGTGTCGAACACGTACGAGCTGATCTGCTGTCCCGGATTCATCAGCTTGTAGTGTGACGCAAGGACCGCCTCGTCATCCTCCCGCACGAAGAACTGGACGGCGATCTTCAGATCGCAGAATACGTCGTCCTTGGTCTTCGACTCCACCTCGATTTCCAATTCCCGCACACGATGCGTCACCCGGCCGGAAATCCGATCCACGCCGGGTATCTTCCAGTGTAGGCCCGGGCTGGCGACCGTGTGGTACTTGCCGAACCGCTCGATGACCGCCCGCGTCTGCTGCTCCACCGTGTACAGACCGCTCAGCGCCAGTATCGCGAAGAAAACAACAACAATGACGAAGGCGATAACCGCGTCCATGGGTACGTTCCTTTCTCCCGCATTATTGCGGGGACTACGTTACTGAGGCATACTTGCCCGACACCAGCGTCACCTTGATGTCACTCGCCGGCGCCGGCAACTCGTATGATGGCACCTCAATCGTCACTTCTTTGCCTCGTGGAAGCTCGTTCACTTCGCGTTGCACTGCGAACACCTCCCGGCCACCGGGTCCTTCGCCGTGAATCATCAGCGTGACCTCTTGTAGGGGGAATCCGCCATTAAACAGAATCACGGCGATCGTCTCCGTCCCCGACAGCATCGACCCGCCCCACGCCGCCTCCCAGCAGTAGTACAGATGGCGGAAGTTCTCGCACGCTGCGAATCCCTCCGGCGGCGAAAGCGGCGTCGGATGCCCCGTCGCGGCCGGTGGATCGGCCGGGCGAGGCTTGCCCGTCTCGCCACCTGCTTCCACCCCATCCACCAGCGATTGCCCACAACGCCCGCAGAACCGAGCCACCGGCTGGTTCCGCATATGACACCGAGGGCATCTCGCGCTCATCTCCATGGCATCCCAACCGCTTGTCTCACGGGGCCGCACGAGCCGCCATACGTGGCTTCACCGCACCTTCGCGCATCCGCATATAGTGTATCTTGCACCAGGGCGGCCGCTACTATAAACGCAAGACCGGCTTGTAACGATTCCGGTGTCCGCGAGCCGTAATCCACGGGACACGAGGGGACACGAGTGGATCTGCTAATCGCATCGTTCGAGCATGAATGATACTTGAATGATACTTGAGGCAAACCCACTCGGCATGTATCATACTGTCGAAGTCCGGAACGAGGACACGTCAACACACGTGGCGAGCGTCCGTGTAAGTCCCGTTTGTGTGCAAGAAGGGAGCACGTTTCATGACGGCCGAGACGCCCCAAGATCACATCGTCGTTCAGTGTCCCTGTGGCGCGAAGCTCCGCGTGCGCGCCGCGGCAATCGGCAAGAAGACCAGGTGCCCGAAGTGCGACGGGATCGTGGCGATCACGGCGCCCGCGCCCGGACCCGCCACGCCGGCACCGGCGAGTCCACTCGATCATGGTCACGGGCTGCTCGACGAGTCGCCCCAGCATGAGCAGACCACGAAAGACGCGCCGAGCAGGCGCATGAGCGCTGCCAAGGCATGCCCAAACTGTGGCGTGCCGACGGCGGCCGACGCCAGGCTCTGCATCGCGTGCGGGTACGACATCGAGAAGGAATGCCAACGGGAGGTCGTGGTCACGCCTGCGTCGGGCGGTGCCGGTGCGTTGGCCACGCAGATGGCGAAGTCGGCGGGAACGTTCGTCGTCGGCTCCGTGCTCAGCCTTGTGGGCGCCTTGATCGGTGGGGCGGTCTGGTTCGCCGTCGTGTGGTACCTGAACGCCGAAGTCGGGTACATCGCGTGGGGCGTCGGCGTGCTGGCGGGTGCGGGGATGCTCGTGGGGAGTCGCTCGCCGAGTGCAAAGGCTGGCGTCGTGGCAGCGGGGATGTCGGCAGTCGGCATCGTTGCTGCGAAGGCCGCGATCTTCTTCCTTGTGATCGTCGTCGTGCTCTCCGGTGACACGGATGACATCGACTTGCAGCGCCAGTTCGTCGCCAGCCGCATGTCCGACGAGATCCTCACCGAGCGAGGGATCGATCCAGAGTCACTGAACGACGAGGAGTGGGGCACGGCTGCCGATTCTGCCTGGGATGAGGCAGAACGGCGAGTGACGCGAATGAGCGACCAGGAGGTGCGCGCCAAGTGGCAGGAATACCGCGACCAGGACGCGGCGATGGCGGCAGCGGAGGGTGACTCACCGGCCGGGAAGGAGCCGGGAGAAGAGGTGGGTTTCACGGAGACGGCAACGGCCCTTCTGCCGGTGTTCTTTAGCACGCAGTTCGGAGTATTCGACATTCTGTGGTTCCTGCTGGCCCTTGGCTCCGCCTTTAAGATCGCCAGCGCCGGTACACGCGCCGGCGGAGGCGATTAGGAACCTACTTCCCCAAGCCCGTGCAAGACAACCGCCGCTGAGCTCGCGCTCTGCCACTCACGCAGGCCGAATCAGCGAGCAGCCGGAGTGCCACTGGCCGGGTGCCGCTGGCGGCCTGCTTGCCCGTGGTTCCTCTCCCAAGCGAGGTAGTCGTGCGATTCGCGGAACGCGGTGGTCGCCCCCCCTCCGAGTTGGCCCCGTCCTGTGTGTGCCCGATAACACTTTTCCTGTTGCAGTAAGCCGGTTGAGGCCGAAAAGTCTCTAGGGTGCGCCACCGGTCCCTTGTGGCACAGGGAAGTGGGCCACAACGCCCGGGTGGTACACCCATCCCGGCGGCGTGCAGGCGCATGTGGAACAACCGTCCCGCGGAGTCCAAGGATGCACCGGCGGTCGGAATATGACACAGGTCATCCATTATTCTCCATAGCCAACGGTGGGAAAGCGTACATATGAGAACTCATAGCACGATCGGACCGAAGCTCGTTGTCATCGCGTGTCTTCTGGCCTCGGCATTCCCCGTGTCCGTCCTGGCCCAGGAAGCCTCACCACCTATCGAGGCCCTCAGTCTGACGTCGGTGTGCGTGGACGACCCGGCCGTCCAACGCCGGTGGCAGATCGACAACCCGAACGACCTCGACGTCGAGGTGATCTGGCAGGTGGTCGAGACCGACCAGACCGCCACGGTCACGGCGCCTCCCGGGGCTTCGTTCATCTTCACGACGACCGTCGAAGGCCCGAACATCGTCGTCATTGTGTGGTACGACGAGAATGGCGTGGAGCAGAGCGACGTCGCCTCCGGCGGCGTCGAGTGTGAGAGGGGCGCGTGTTTTATCGAGAACTACATGGATACCGGCCGGTGCAACTGCCTGATCCTGGCCCAATACCTCTGCGAGGCCTTGGAAGGCGGAACCTACCAGGGAGATCACACGGTCTGTGATTCGGACAATGACGGGGTCTTCGGCTGCGACGACCTGTGCCCCGGCACACCCGAAGATGAGGATGCCAATGAAGACGGTTGCTCGTGCAGCCAACTGGACGACGATCAGGATGGAGCCAACAACTGCATCGACAACTGCCTTGAAACGTCGAACCCCGATCAGGCGGACCTTGACGGTGATGGGATCGGCGACGTCTGCGACGGCGACCGGGACGGCGACGGCGTGCCCAAC
>JAFGQA010000230.1 GCA_016935885.1 Phycisphaerae bacterium
CACCATCCTGGGTCCAGCTTACGCCGTTCGTGAGGGTGCCGTCGTGGCTATTCCCGCTTGAATCGGCAGTTGTTGTGCCAGTTCCCTCATCAAACTGCCAGTGCGCTATCTCGCTTCCGCACGCATCCCGCTGCCACGGGATCGCGGGGGCCGCGAGGATGCAAACCGCAAGCGCCAGGGTGATTCCAAGTCGATTGTCGTTCATCGCGTTCGTCTCCTTCCATCTGAAAAGGTCACAGGTCGAATCCACGGAGCCTCATGCCCTCCCTGGTAACCGAAGCTCATCTCACACCACAATTCCGCACGCGCGGCGCCACGAGGTGACCGATTCTTGGCTGATCCCGCGTGACGGCCGGCACCAAGGCCTTGGCATTACGTTCGCCGGCAAGGGGTTATTCAGGATGAGCCGCCAAGGTCTTTCAGCACTTTTTTCGAGAGCGGCCGTGTTCTTGGCGGGATTGGTTCGCGCGATTCGCTGGTTGATGGGGCCTGTGCTTGAAGCAACGTCTTTGTTCCCAGTAGAATAGCCTCTATCTCACGCTGATTCCGGGAGGGAAGATGATCACGCGCACGAGCACGACGTTGCTTGCCGACTTGCGGGATCCTGACAACTCCGAGGCCTGGGGCCTCTTTGTGGATCAGTACCGGCCTTTCGTCATCGGATACGCCCGCCGCCGAGGCCTCCAGCCATCTGACGCGCAGGACGTTGCCCAGGAAGTGCTCGTGGCGTTTCTGAATGCGCACCGAAAAGGTCATTACAGCCGGTCAAGGGGCCGTTTCAGGGATTGGCTTGGAGGTATTGCTGCTCACAAACTGGCGGACACGTTGCAGCGATTGGCGCGACGCGAGCTGCAACCCATCGAGGACTCAGGCACGGCGTTTCTGGAGCGCCAGCGGGCCGTGAGCCCCGACGAGCACCTGGAGGCCTGGGAGCGGGAGTGGGAGCGATTCGTGCTCAACACCTGCATGCGAACCGTGGCCGCCGAGTTCGACGCGGGCACACTTAGAGCGTTTGAACTGTACGCGTTGAAGGGTGAGGCGGCGAACCAGGTCGCTCGGTCGTTGGATGTCTCTCGCAACGCTGTCTACATCGCGAAGAGCAGGGTGCTGGAGCGGATGCGGCAGATCCGTCAGGAACTGGAACTCACGGAGGCGGCGCCCGCGGTCCATTGACCCTGCCACACCCCTTGGCTTGCAGCAGCGGAAGGATTCGTTCGCCGACGTAGAACGTCATGACTCGATGCCTGGATCATGAGCTTCTGGAGCGCTTTGCGGCACGGCAGTGTTCCGCGGGCGAGGGCCATGACGTTGAAGCCCATTTGCTCGAATGCCCATCCTGCCGGCATCGTGTTGAGACCTGCAAGGCCAACGAGCAATTCCTTGGCGGCATGCGATCCGTGATGGAGAAGGAGGGCCTTGAATGGCCGTCTTCGCATTCGGATCATGACACGACCAGCAACTCGCCGCGCCAAGAAGCGCTCACAAAACGTGCTGAGCGTCTCGCGGTGGAGAACCACAACACTGCCCCGACCGAACAAGCCCTTGAAGGATACGAGATCCTGAGGGAAATCCGGCGCGGCGGCCAGGGCGTCGTCTATAAGGCGATCCAGACGGCCACCAAGCGCGCCGTGGCATTGAAGGTGCTGGCTGGAGGTCCGGACACCTCGCCGCGGCAGCGGTTGCGTTTCGAAAGGGAGGTCGACCTCGCCGCCAGTCTCCAGCATCCGAACATCGTCACCATCCATGACAGTGGTGTTCACCGCAGGCAGTACTACATCACCATGGAGTACATTCGCGGCGAACGGTTGAATGAGTATGTGCGCGAGCAACGGCTGAGCCTCAAGAACACGCTGGTTCTGTTCGCCAAGGTCTGCGAGGCGGTCAATCATGCTCACCAGCGGGGTATCATCCATCGGGATCTCAAACCGGGAAACATCCTCGTGGACGGTGATGGGGAGCCCCATGTCCTCGATTTCGGCTTGGCAAAGGCGGCGGACTCTCGCGCGGCCGGCGCCGGGCAGATGACCATGACCGGCGAATTCATGGGTACGCTGGCCTACGCCTCCCCGGAACAGGCCAAGGGTGACCCGAGCCAGATGGACATCCGGACGGACGTCTATTCGCTCGGCGTGATCATCTACGAAATGTTGACAGGCGGCTATCCGTACCATGTCGTAGGCTCACTCAGTGACGTCCTCCGCAACATCACCGAGGCCGAACCGGTGAAGCCGTCCAGCATCAGTCGAACGGTTGACGACGAAGTCGAGACCATCGTGCTGAAGTCATTGGCCAAGGACCGGCGGCGCAGGTACCAGTCAGCCGGAGAGTTGGGGCGTGATGTCCAATACTACCTCGCCGGCAAGCCGATCGAGGCCAAGCGCGAGAGCGGGATGTACCTGCTGCGCAAGCACCTCCTGCGGTACAAGGTGCCTGTCGCCGTGGCGATGTCATTTCTGCTGGTGATGGGCGTTTCCTCCATCACTGGCTGGAAGATGTACTTGACGACGGACCGAGCCCTCATGGCTGAACAGCGGGCCAAGGAGGCGCTCGTTCGGAGCGACTACTTCAACAAGATCGCGCTTGCCCAGACCGCACTGGAGGACAATGACATCCGAAGGCTTGACCGTCTTCTTGAGCAATGTCCATCCGAACATCGCAGCTGGGAGTACGACCGCCTCTGTTGGCTTGCCGATCGGAGCGTTCGAACGCTGGAGGGTCACGCCGGCGTTGTTTACTCCGCGGCGATCAGCCCCGATGGACATTTGATCGCCACCGGTGGTGCGGACGGAAGCGTCACGTTGTGGAACGCGCACACAGGTGAGCGAGTCTCTCCACTGGAAGGCCACACACGTGACGTGCGATCTGTCGCCTTTAGCCCGGACAGCCAAAAGCTCGTTTCCGCTGGTGATGACAAGACCGTGCAAATATGGGATGTAGTGCGGTATCAGGCCTCACGGGCTCCGCTTGTGGGCCATGATGGGAATGTTACCTCCGTCACTTTCAATCATGATGGCTCGTCGATCGCCTCCGGTTGCACGGCGGGCTCGATCAGGATCTGGAACGTCGAAACAGGCGAGGAAAAGGAATTCCTGCCGCGACACGCGAATCACGTGAACTCCGTCGCCCTCAGTCGAGATGGGCAATGGTTGGCCTCTGGCAGCAATGACAAGACAGTTCGCATATGGGATGTCTCTTCCCGTAACATTGTCCAGTCCCTTAACGATCTTCCATGCGGACTCCTTGCCGTTGCCTTCAGCCCTGACGGACATCACGTCGTCGCCGGAGGTGTGGATGGCTTTGTGAGCGTGTGGGAGTGGCATGGCACCGGGAACGTACGGGCCCTAAACCGCCACGACAAGCGCGTTCATTCCGTGACATACAGCCCCGATGGGAAGTGGATCATCTCCGGCGGTTGCGATAATTCGATCAGGTTGCAGCGAGCTGACTCAGGCGCGGAGGTAGCCGTGCTGCGCGGCCACCGCGACATTGTCAACTCCGTCGTGGTCTCGCAGGACAACTGGTGGATCGTCTCGGCCAGCCACGACGGGACGGCGAAGCTATGGGATCTCGGCGCCGCGCGATTCCAGGATGGCAATGACTTTCTCCAGTTGAAAGGCCATTCCGACATGGTCCTGGACATCGCTTTCACCCCGGATGGATCAAGACTTGTGTCCGGTGGCAAGGATTCCACGGTAAGAGTCTGGGATACGCACACCGGCGAGGAGATGCTCACCTTGAAAGGCCATCGCGGCTTTGTAGAGTCTGTGGACGTGAGCCCGAATGGCGAGCGAATCGCATCTGCTAGCCACGACGGGACGCTCCGCACGTGGGACTTGACGAACGGAAAACTCGTGCGGGCGCTGTCGGGGCACGACGGGCCCGTGCTGGCCGTTGGCTTTAGGCCCGATGGCGAACGGATCGTCTCGGGCGGGAAGGATGCGTTCGTCAGAATGTGGAATGCGAAGACCGGCGACGCGTTGTTTGTGCTCCGCGGACACGAGGCTCCGGTCCGCTCGGTATCGTACTGTTCGGATGACTCACGAATCGTGTCGGCCAGCGAGGATGGGACCCTCATCTTGTGGGATGCGGAGAATGGGGATCTTCTCAGGCAGCTGGGAGGTTCTGACGGTGCCGTCTTATGCGCCACCTTCAGCCCCGACGGAGCACGAATCACCAGTGGCGCGAGCAACGGTTCCATCACGATATGGGATGCACACTCCGGCGAGGCGTGGGTGATCTCATCCAGGCCGTATTGTCGGGTCCACGACGTTGTGTTCAGTCCAGACGGCAAGCGGATTGCGTCCTGCGGCGATGATCAGATGCTGAGATTGTGGGATGTCCTTTCAGGGAACGAAATCCTGACTTACCGGGCCGACGAAGATACAGTCAGCGCCGTCGCTTTCTCCCCAGATGGGAAATCACTTGCAACTGGCGGCTCCGATACAACAATCAAGATATGGGAGACTACTGATCCCCCGGACGGAACAGGCAAAGACAACATCATCGAACGTCGAAACACCGTCGCGGCGGCGCGCGAGCTTGTTGATGAGTTGTTTCAACATTGCATCCTGGCGAAGGACGTGAAGGACCACCTTGAAACCGACGCCGATCTGAGTTCATCCATCCGCGCCGCCGCGCTCGAACTGACAGACTGTTGGGGAAATGATCCGCTCCGACTCCGGCAGGAATGCTCGGGGATCGTGGAAGATCCGGGCCGCGATCCAGCAGAGTACGAGCGGGCGCTGGAGATGGTCGAGGCTGCCCGTAAGCTGGATCCCAAGAACGGACCGGACTATCTTCGGGCGCTCGGCATGGCTCAATACCGCATCGGGCAGTTCCAGGATGCGGTCACCAGCCTCGATTCGTTCTGCGAAGCCTCGGGGCGAGATGACCCCAGGGCCCTCGCCTTCCTCGCCATGGCACAGTTCCGATCAGGCGAGAAGGAAGCCGCCGTGCGCAGCCTCGACGAGTGCCGTGCGTTGCTAGCCCAGCCCGGGTTCTCCATACACACCCACCTAAAACCCGTTCTGCGCGAAGCCGAGGACCTAATCTGCCCCGAGTCAAGCTCCACGGATAACGAAGACACTCCATTGTGAAGAGCACCAAGCGCGCTTGCGCGAGTGGTTCCATGGAGCACTTCTCTATATGTGATCGCCTTCTGTCAAATCCCGCGCACCGCGGTGCCCGTGAGTCGACGCCGTTGCACTACGCCACAGGGGCGCGAAAGGCTTAAGTACCAGTGCGGCTTACGCGTTCGCTGGAGTTGGTGATTCGCATAAATATCGCGTCGTATCTCGCCCGGCAACGCGCTCAGCTGGGGAAGGAATCGAAGTTGGTGAAGGACTTCTCAGTCTTCGACTTCCACAACATTCCGGACGAGCCGGTCATGCGGGAGGAGGTCACGACACTCATCGACGAACTCTTGAGGTTCGATCTCTCGGGTATCCCAACGCACCTGGCGATCATTGGTAGCCGAGGCTCTGGAAAAACGCTGATGGTCAAATACCTCCAGCGCGTCATCCCCGAGAGTGTTGATCTGGAGATCCTGTATGCCAATTGCCGGCACCACAACACGAGCTTCAAGATCGTCGCCCACCTCCTGGGCATTCAGGCCCGTGGGGCGAGCATGAGCGAGGCGTTCGAGCGTTTCTGCGCGCGCCATCAGAAGAAAACGGTTGTTGTGCTGGACGAGATTGACCTAATGAGCACGAAGGACCGAAGGCGCGAGATCCTCTACCTTCTCAGCCGCAGCGCCCAGCCTTTCATGGCGATTATGCTGTCCAACAGCCCGCAGGTCCTGAAGGAGCTTGATGCGGCCACGAGGAGCAGCCTGCAGCCGGTGCCTCTGCATTCTCGAAACTACAATGCCCAACAGATTCAAGAGATTCTGCTTGATCGGGCCCGCCGCGGCCTACGCAGTTGGGGAACCGGCGCCTTGGGAGAGATCGCCGCCTTGACCACGCGGCTCACGAATTCGGACGCACGGTTGGCGATCAAGACCTTGCAGTACTCGGCCACCAGCCCCGGAAAGGACCTGCGAGGCTGTTTCGAGCGGGCCAGGCGCGATCTGGTCATCGATCTGATCAACGACCTCTCCGATCCCACCCTGACGATCCTGTGGGCCGCAGCTGCCAGCAGGACGGATTTCGCCAAGGACATCTACCGGCGTTACTGTCGCTTGAGTTGCCAGCAAAAGGAAAAACCCTTCAGCTATGTTTACTTCTACTCGAATCTCAGCTACCTCCAGAGCGTGGGCTTGGTCGCCCTTGTCTCCACCAAGCAGGGTCGGACTTACACCAATCGCGTCCTGCTGACCTTTGATTCTGCGGCTGTCCGGGAGATCTGCAGCCTCCGCTTCGACGCATAGTGTGCGTAGAGTTTGCGCGTCATGGCATCCTTTTTGAAGAGATGTGTTCTTCTTTCGATACCACTTGCGGGTGAACCGGCTACAAGCGCCGACTTATGTATATTGTTTCTATATTGAAAAGAAAGAAGAAAGAAGAAGGAAGGGGGGATCGGGGGGAAACCACCAGGGCCGGTGGCCGCCACGCGTTAACTCCGCGCGCAGTTAGCAGATGACATGTATGACTGGCGGGAGAGCGTGCATCGCGATGAGTCAATGGTGAATACCGGGCACCGTGAGCCGAAACCCCACTTTGCCGCTCACCGCGGCTCACGCCTTGTGCATCAATGTCCACTCGAACGATAGTTTTTTATACTTGGGCCCCTCATGTGTCCCGTGAGGTGAGAAGATATGGTAAGAGGAAGGCCCTGCCTCTGCCCCGGATGCCGATCAACGAGAACCGTCAGCAAGGGGGTACGCCGCACTAAGACACTTGGCGACCGCAAGCTCCGGCGCTGCAAGGACTGTGGCCGGAAGTTCACGCCGAAGAACCAGAAGCCAGCCAAGTCTGCCTGAGAGGTGAGGCTGGCGTGAACATCATCCAGATGGCGTTCAGCATGACGGCTGCCGTTGAACGGCTCGTGAACCGCATTCGGCGATTTTACTATGCCGTGGCCCTGGCGAGGCATGATTGCCCAAGCTGCCACGGCAAGCTCGAGATGATGGTTGAAGGACGTGGTTGCTGCGTGGATTGCGAGAAGACACTCGATCCCACTATTGCGTTCCAGCGGTGCTCGGCCTGCGGCGGCAAACCCATGCTTCGGGTGCGGCGCTACGTATGCGACCGATGCGGCCAGGGCATCCGCTCGCAGTTTCTGTTTGACGGCCTCGTATTTGATGCCGCGTACTTCCGGCAGAAGATGGTCGAATCCCGGCAACGGAAACAGGAGCAGCGAGAGCGCGTGCGGCAGATGCTGGCGGAGAGTCGATCGGAGCATTTGGTGCTGCTGCCGGCTGAGTGGCACGGTTCCGGCGACCTCATGGAAGCGCTTGACAGCATGACCGCGGGGGCGTTCAAGGCATTTGCACGTTTACCGTGAGTCGGGTTCGACCTAAATCGCTATCAGAGCCACATAGAAGCCCATATCCGGCCGATCTCAATCAGCATGGATGAGATACCACTGCTGGATGAAGACAGGCGAATCGACCGCATATGGCGGTTCATCGCAATCATATTCATGGCCCATGCCCGCATCCTGGATGTCTGGCAGGAGGGCGAATCAATCATGGTGATCAAGCGTGAGGCTGGCCGTGCGGACGTTGCAGGAATTTCTCGCGTACTTCGCGTGGGACCATCAACGGGTGGACACGATGTTGCGTCAGTTGGTTATGG
>JAFGQA010000231.1 GCA_016935885.1 Phycisphaerae bacterium
CGCCTGGTTTCGCCCGCGATAAGCACTCGATCCGAGCCCCGAGCGCGAGCGAGTGGGTCTGTCTGCCGACAGGCAGGTCTGAAAGCCGACGGTCCGCCAACGAAGACTCCGCGCTCGCGCTTGGGGCTCGGTTCTACCCCCTCCTGAGCTGTCATGGACCCGGCCGTGACAGTTCAGGCGCGTGCCACCGGCAGCTTGTCTGCCAGTGTGTATGCCCCGCGCGCCCACCGGAGAGACCGCACGGGCGGGCAAGCCGCCCGTGGCACCCACAATCGAACGCCGCCGCACGTGGCACCCACAATCGAACGCCGCCGCCCGTGGCACCCACAATCGAACGCCGCCGCCCGTGGCACCCATCATCGGATGCCGCCGGAAGCGCCACGGGCCCAGACGCTATCCTGACGTCCGATGCCGCTGGTGCCGTCACAAGCTTATGGTATAGTCCGACTAATGGGATGCGTCTTGGACTAATCACAGCCGGAGGTTGCCTGACGATGGACGTCTGGATTCGTGCCGTTGCTGTCGGTGCCACCTTGTGCCTCGCGCTTGGCACTATGGGCCGTGCCGAACCCGATCAGGACAAGAAGCCGTCGTTGTCGCCCGAGCTCGCCGCCGAGGCGCAGAAAGCCATCAGCCGCGGGTTGGCCTACCTGCGGAGCAAGCAGGACAAGGACGGTGGCTGGACCGCCAAGTACGGTCCGGCCGTCACCGCGATCGTCACAAAGGCGTTTGCCCAGGACGACGCCCACGGCCCGCGACATCCGGTCGTACGCCGCGCACTGGCCTACGCGCTCCGGTTTGAGCAGACCGACGGCGGCATCTACGAAAGGCAGCAGAACCTGGCGAACTACCAGACGTCAGTCGTGCTCATGCTGCTCAGCGCCCTGGATGATCCCGCCCAGAAGCCCCGCATCGCGAGGGCGCAGGCGTTTCTGAAACGCCTTCAGTATGACGCGAGCGAATCCATCGATCTGGCGAACCCCTGGTACGGCGGCGCGGGCTACAACAACAGCAAGCGACCCGACCTGTCGAACACGCAGTTGATGCTCGAATCGTTGCACCAGAGCGGCCTGCCAGCGGACGACCCGGTCTATCAACGCGCGCTCACGTTCATCTCGCGGTGTCAGATGTATGACGCCACGAACGACCAGCCGTTCGCCGACGGCGCCACCGACGGCGGCTTCATCTACACGCCCCACGGCGGCGGCGAGTCCAAGGCCAGCGAGGACCTCCAGGAGGGCACGGCGCCGCTGCGTTCCTACGGGTCGATGACCTACGCGGGCTTCAAGAGCATGCTCTACGCGAACGTCTCGAGAGACGATCCGCGGATCAAGGCCTGCCTGGATTGGATTCGCAAGCACTGGACGCTCGACCACAATCCCAACATGCCGGGCAAACGGTCACACGAGGGGCTGTATTACTATTACTACGTCTTCTCGAGGGCCATGCGTGCCTGGGGCGAGCCGGTCATCACCGACGCTACCGGCAAGCCACACAACTGGCGCGAGGAGTTGTGTCGCAAGCTGGTTTCCCTGCAAAGGCCCGACGGGAGCTGGTTCAACGAACGCGACCGCTGGCTGGAGGGCGACCCGAATTACATCACGGGCCTGACGATCCTGAGCCTCCAGACGGCGTTGGATGGGCCGCCGCTACAACGCCGCGCTGCGGTTTCGAGCGGTCCTCAAGACCAACGCCGAGGAACGGAAAATCGCCTTGTTCAGTGGGATCCGTAATCTGATCACACCCGCGCAGGCAGCCATTGTCTATGGCAGTAACTTGCTCCTTTTCGTCAGCGTGTGGGTAAGTTCCACCGCAACCGCCGGCGTATCCAACCTGATGATGCAATCTGGGTGGTCCTCGTCGTCACATGGGCCCACACAGCTTTCCATTCCATGGAGCCTTTTCGCGACCATCGCGTGCACCCTGACCCTCGTTCTTATTGCGATTCAGTACTGCTTCGTTTGGCTGGGTTGGGGAATCCTTCGGGGACGGCTCCGAGCGCGTCCGAGGCGCCTTGTCAGGTGTTGGATCGTGTCCGTCGTGTTTGCCCCGCTACTGCTGTGCATCGGCATGACGTGCGTTGATTCCGCGATTATGCTCGTAACAAGGTGCGGCCTCGGCCTGAGTTTCCCGACAGGTGTTGTATTATGGTGCGCCTACTTTGTTTTGATGCCAACAGCGCTGATGCACTTATCAGTCCGGCGCCGAGCCAGACGACTGAGTTTTACCTGTCCACGCTGCCACTATCCGCGTCGGGGCCTCACGTCAGATCGTTGTCCCGAGTGCGGCTTGCCACTCGCACCTCGGGATGCGGCAAGACACATGGGGCGGTAGCGGACGTAGTATGAGTCATCCGGATCGGCACCATGCGAAGCGGGCCTGAGACCACCCGACAGCGTGAGGTCTGCCACGCGGACCTTCTGGTCTTGACTAAGCCTCAAAGTGGTCCGCACGGCGGACTCTGCGATACGGCGATACCTGTGAAACACCGTGTTGGGGTCGCTTCTTACTGTGTGTGATGACGATTGATTTGGACGACGAAGCCGCCCTGCCCTGCCCGTCTTGCGAATACGATCTTCGAGCACAGACGATTCCGAGATGCCCCGAATGCGGACGCGTTTTCGCCTCACTTGCGGATCTTGCCGAACAGGTGCACAGGGCGAAACGCATCTATGAGCGTGTTCTCAAGTATCGTAAGTGGGTGGCCAGCTTGATTGCCCTTGCCTTTTTGCTGGCCATACTCAGCATCCCGTTTGGCCGGTTGTTGGGTCCATGGGCAACAGTCCTCCTGCTGCCAGTCCCCGTGGCCAGTGCACCGGCGTTTCTGCTCTTGCTTCAGGTGCCGCGCTGGCGATTCAGCCGGCGCATTCCGCCGAGCCAGCGCCGTGAGCTGAGCGGATCTGTCCCCATCCTCTTCATCGAGTCTTTACCTTTCCTGTGTTGTGCCGTGCCCTTCGCTGTGTTGCTGGTAGAATCGCTCCTCGGCTGAAGCCCGTGTTTGATGTTTCAGCGTGACAACATCTGGTGATCAGCTTGTTCCGGTTTGGCCCGTGCCGATGGGAATCGGGCACTGATCGCTGCCCACGGCCCTTGTCGGGCGTGTCTTCTCGGTCTTTGACACGAACAAGTGGCGTCGCGCTCAGCCGCAGCCGTTTACTGGGGCCACGTGTGCCGCCGCCCGACGTGAGCGCGGCCCTACAAACCTACCGAGCGGCATTACCCGAAACGCTGCGTTATACAACCTGGGATCGATCGCGAAGGCTGTTGTTACCGGCGCGCTCAATCCAACGTGATCCGAAATGGCGGCTGGCTTGACCGTTGCACCAGTGGCCCGGCGACATTGGGGCGCCTGCCCAGGCACCTTCCGTCCTTACACAACCTGGCCAGGAGGGCGTAGCACGAGGGGAGGAACAGAAATGAAGGCCATCTGTAACCAAATCAAGTCGTTTCTTCAGGATCAGCAGGGCGTGACGTCTACGGAGTACGCGTTCCTCCTGGGACTCATCGTCCTCATTACTTTTGGGGCGATTGTCGCCCTGGGGCCCAAGGTCCTGAACATGTTCGAGAACATGTATACCAAATGGCAAACGGCTTGAAAGCCGGTTGCTGCCACCTTGCGAGACCGTGCCAAGAGCCCATTCCACAGCTTCCTGTGACACGGGCCTCTGGACCGCGATGAAACACCGGCACCGGCGCCGGTGCCACAGTCTCAGGGCACGTGCTGAGTCACGCCGCTGGCCGAATGCCGGCGAAGCCCCAGCTTGGACAGCCAGCCCATCTTGGGCGTGGCTTGCTCTCCGCGGTTGGCCAATCTTGAGGCGATCTCCCTGATGCTGGACCGAACCGGGCTCCGCATGGAAACGGGCTGGCCGAGGTCGTTGGCCGTGGCGATGGAACGGAAGTCATTCGGGATGACGCCACACACGGGTCGCTTGAACTCCTTCTCGATCAAATCGATCGAGAGGTTGTGGATGTTCTTGCGGCAGCGATTCACCACCAGCTCCATCCGTTCGTGGTGCATCCCGAGGCGGGAGAGGGCCTCGACCAGACGCTTTGCGTTGTTAACGGCCGGCACGCTCAATTGAAGGACGATCAGCAGTTTGTCGGCCAGTTCGATGGCACATCCGGTTACAGCATCGAGCTTCCTGGGCAAGTCCAGCACGACGTAGGGAAACACCAGCTTGGCGTTTTGAATGATCCTCGTCATGACCGGCTCGTCGATGGCGTGTGCCTCTTCGATCGTACGGGGTCTGGCAATCACGTGGACGCCGCCTTTCACTTCACAGGCCACCTTCTCGACGATCGCCGGGTCGACCGCGCCGGCACTGGCGACACTCCCGATGGTGTGCGGCGGATTGAGGTCCCACGACCGGGCCACGTTCCCGAAATCCAGATCAACGTCGATAATGGCCGCCCGCTCCCGACCGACCTCCGCGAAACCGGCAGCCAGGTAGCACGCCAGGGTCGTCGAGCCGGCGCCGCCTACGGCCCCGATGGTCGCGACCGTGAGGGACCGCGCATTGGGACGGACCGCTTCGTTCAACGCCCGCCGGAGGGCAATGTTCAGGTCGTTGGTGTCGAGTGGCTTGGTGGTCAGTTGTCTGCACCCGGCGCGGAGGGCCGCGATCATCAACTTCGGTTCCGTCCTGCCGGTGACTCCGACGACGGCGATGTCGGGATCGATTTCCAGTGCTTCCACCACCGTGTCCAACGCATCGCCGACATCGAGGTCGATGACCAGGACACCAATGGGGAGGTTGCCAATCGTCTGTCGGAGATCCTGTCGTGATCGTGTTTTCGAGACGACCTTGAAGTCCGACAGTGACTCGATTCCGCCGTCGTCAATGTTGTGTGCGCAGATGTTTCTGGCTTTCACGGTGGGTCCCCTGATCTAGTCGCATGGACGTTGCCGGCCCTCAGTACAACGCAGAGGGCCCGTCGTTATCGGTTCGACCAGCCGTCCCGCCAACCTGAGCTTATTCTGGCGCTATCGCACCTGGAAAACATAGCCTTCTGCCGTGGAGGCGCGTAGCCGATATGCGGTATGTCTTCTCGTGCTGTCAGTCGTCCCATAAGGAGGTTGATGTACGATGTCAGCGGACTGCGATCTGGACTTCAAGCCGATGACCTTTCAACGGTGGAGCACGCTCCTCAAGCAGGTCGTTGCTCCGGAGTTCGAGTCCGACGCGCGGCGCGAATACCGGCGGTATCACATCTCGGGCGATCTCAAGGTCACGTTTGTGCGGGATGGGCAGGAGTACAAGCGGAGCTGGGACCTGCTGGAGGTCTCGCTTCAAGGCCTGACCGCCCGGGCCAACAACGAGGCGTCCCTAGGCGTGTCCTTGGAGATACGGCTCGACGTCGCCGGCCACAGGGTGCGCGCGCGGGGCAAGGTCGTTCATTGCACGGGCACACTGGGAGGCTACAAGGTCGGCATCGAACTGGACTTTCCGGACGAGGAATGAGTGTCGTCGGGAGCGGCCGCGTCACACGCCTGCTCCCACGTGAGGTGCTTGAAGGAAGGCGCGGACATCGTCGGCGAGCCGCTCGAGGCCTGACGCGCCAAGTGGCGTGGCCGGTCGAGCGTGGGGCAGGGCCGCTTGCAGCTTCTTCGGGGAATCGATCCAGCAGAAATCGTACAGCCTCGACAGGCAATCGAGGAATTCCAGTTGATGGTTGTCTGCCTTCGTGTCGTTGACGACGGCGATGAAGGGCTTGCCCATGGCGAGGCATTCGCACGTGCAACCGGTGCCGCCGTGGCTGATGATCAGATCGGCCTTCGCTGCGATGTCGAGCATTTTCGGGTCGAAGGCGAAGTAATCGATGTGCTTCGGGACGCGCCTGTTTTGCCCAATTTGCGCGAGGACGGGCTGGCCGAAAACACCGAGGCCGGCGAGGCGGTCGACCTCGTCGATCAGTTCGTCGAAGAACTGGGTGCCGACGGTCACAAAGATCATATCACGGCCCCCGCGTAGGTGGTTCTGCCGAACTTCCGCTGAAGCAGCGCCCATTGGACGTAAAGCCTGTCGGCGAGACGGAGGTGGTATAGGATTCGCCCGGTCAGTGACAACTGCTGGACGCGGGTCAGACATTCGATGAAGACGCACCGGCTTCCGTAGAACTTCCCGGCGAGGAACAGGGGCACGGCCGTGGCCGTACCGACCGCGACGATCGCGTGGGGTCGAAGCCTACGGATCAGCCGGAAGGCTTCAACGATGCCCAGCATCAAGCGAGCGTTGTTGGAGAAGAACCGTAGCGGGCGTTTCCGTGTGGGTCCGAGGTCGTGAATCGGATAGACCGGGCCAGGATGCGGCATGGGCAACGCAGCCGAGCCGTGCACGCCCGAGTGATGGCCATAGACGTAGGCGAAGTCGAACTCGTCCGGCGGAAACCGCGACAGGATGCGATACATCTCCCGGTGGTACCCACCGCCGATCAGTGTCACAAGGACCAGCGGCTTACCATTGCAGTTCGATTGGCTCATTTGCGATCCAGACGTAAGGGCTTGACCGATATCCTTACTGATTGTCGGCGAGTTGGCGGCCGTGGTTGAGGAGTACGCCGATGAGAACGGGGTCGTTTATCGGACATACCGAACATGCACGCCCTCGGAAACGGAGTGCAAGTCCGATCGGCGCCGCCGCGAGAAAACGCGCGGCAACAAGTGGCGGCGGCGGACCTGACGGCCGATAAGTGATTCTGCCGGGGGCCGCCGCTGGTTTGGTCAAGGGGCGGTCGCGCGCTGACGCTCCTCGCTGGTTTGCCCGAGGATGGTGCCAATGACGATCAGGACAAGCCGGGCCGGTCACACAACAGAACAACGTGGGTGGCCGCACAACGATGGTCGCGTCTATCTCGCAGGCTTGGCGACGAGCGTGGTCGCGACCTTGTGCACATCCCTGCTCGAGTTCGCATTGCTATCTCGGGCGGATCCGCCCTGTGATGTCTCCTGGAGGATCGTCCTTGGAAACTGGGGCAGGGTCTCGATGATACACGCGTGCAGCGTCTTGCCCCTCCTGCTTGTGATGTCGCTGCCGGTCAGCCTCTTCCTCACGCGGAAGCGCGTTCGCAACCCAGATGCCTGGCACGCCGCATGTGCGGTCGTGATCGCCGGGCTGCTGGTCGGATATGGCGACATCGCTCAATACGAGTATTTGCAGGTCGGGCCGATCAAGGTCGTGCCATGGCACGTGCTGGCTGTGACGTGCTCGTGCGTGGTCGCCGTCTTCTGCGCGATTCGTTGGATCGCAGGGACACGTCCGGCTGCGTGGTATAGACGCACGTTGAACGGCACGGCGCTGGCGGGCGTGGCGATCTTCCTCGCCGCACCGCTTCTCGTTCGTGGCACGCCGTTCGCCGGCCCCGATACCTACCGGCTGCCGCCCTCCGTGCGGGTTGATGCCGGCACACGGTTGATAGGTCCGCCGAACGTGCTGTTCGTCGTGATGGATACGGTACGAGCCGACCGCCTGACGCACTACGGAAACACGCGGGATACTTCGCCCTTCCTCGCTGAGCTGTCGGCAAAGGGGGTCACGTTCGACCGCGCCCTGGCCGCCGGGAGTTGGACCCCGCCGTCACATGCCTCGATGTTTACCGGGTTGAGTCTCCGTGAACACGGCGTCGGCGAGGACCTGGGCAGGCTGGACGACCGTTTCGAGACGATGGCCGAGCGAGCCAGCGCGTCCGGGTTCCAGACCGTCTCATTCTCGTGTAATCCACATATTGACACGAGTCACAACTTCATGCAGGGCTTCCAGGCGCGATACCCCGTTTGGATCACGCACACGCGCTTCCGCTCCTTCCTGCACCACTGGATGCAGCAACTGGGCGTGATCTGGCCGGCAAAGTGGCTCGAACACGACGATGGGGCCGCCATGACCAACTGCCTCGTCGCTGAATGGATCGCGGACCGCTACGACCCGACGAGGCCGTTCCTGGTATTCATCAACTACATGGAGGCCCACGCGCCGCATCGCCCGCCGCTTTCCTACTGCAGGCAGTTCCTCGATGCGGCCTCGGTGAAGCGTTCATACGAATTGGACAGGCAGTATGACGGCATACTGGGCGCTGACGTCGAGACGCGTTACGCCCAGAATTCCCCGTGGATCGCCCCGGAGGACGTTGTGATCTACCAGGGTCTCTATGACGCCTCGATTCGCTATCTGGACGATCGAATCCGCGAGCTGTTCACACTGCTGGAAGCCAACGGGATGCTCGACAACACCGTCACCGTCGTCGTGAGCGACCACGGTGAGGGGCTTGGCGACCACGGCATTTTCGAACATCGCTACTCCGTCTATGACATGCTGGTCCGCGTTCCGCTGACCATTTGCGTGCCGCGCCACGAGGGAGGGCCTCGGCGCGTCCGCGAAGCCGTCTCGACGGCTGCTCTCTTCGACGTGGTCTGCACCGCGGTCGCTGCTGACGAGTGCCCCGATGCACAAGCCCTGGCACGGGTGATGGTCGACCGCGCGGCCGGCCGTCCCGTCGTGTCGGAGAAGCTACAGAACACCTGGCGCGAACGGCGTCTGGCGCTTTCGCAAGGCGCCAACGAGAAACCGGGGTTGCTTCGGCTGCAGGCCTGCCGATCGGCCAGCGACGCAACCATGAAGTACATCATCGCGTCGGACGGCACCGAGGAGCTTTACGACATCTCGACCGACCCCGGCGAGATCAACAATCTCGCAGGCCAACAACCGGACTCGCTCGAATGCCTCTCATCTTCGCTCACGGAGTGGCTCGCAAGGACACCGCCTTTCGCCCCGCAGTCAACGCCTGAAACGGCCCCGAAGGCGGTCCCTACGCAGGCCCAGATGAACCTGCTCAAGTCGCTCGGCTATGTCGGGGAGTAGCGGTCGCGCCGCACCTTCATTCCGCACCCGACGGCGCGCGCACGGAGTCGATCCCGGGCTGATTGCTGCCTGCCAGGATCTGTCAGAATGAGACGGCCGCAGGCCCGTGGTTGCGGAGCCTGCACAGGTGACGCTTGAAGAACAAGCACTTGCCGCGGCCCCCCTGACTGCAGGTCGGTTGGCATTCGGTTTGGGTTCCGACCTGGTGAGCCGTCCGGAACGTGGCGGACGCGAACCGGTCCTAAGGCCGCGACGTTCTGTGAAGCGCCTGGGGACCGGTTGGCCAACGAGCGTCAAGGCAAGGCGTCCTCGCCGATACGTCCAGTAACCAGTTCTGACCTGTGGCTGCCTGCGGCAGGCCGAGACCATTGTACAGAATCACCACCCGCTGATTCCCGATAGTTGGAGTGTCGGGGAGGCCTTCTAGAGGCCGCGCGGTTGCTCGGAGTCATCCTAGCGCGATCCAGGTTGCCACTCCCACGCATTGGGTCTGGTTTCTTTCGTGCAGACAGACCGCGCGTGGAATCGTGCAGGCACTGGGACTGAACCGGGCGACCTGGAACCGGAAGCCGAGTGTACATCCTGTTTACAACAGGAGAAGACCGCCGCGGCGTTGCTTTGACGGGAGTTTGGGGATGAGAATAGCACACAAGCTGATCCTGGCGGCGGCGCTGCCGGCTGCGCTGATATGGGTGATCGGGTTCTATGCCAAGACTGCCGGTCAAAACAGCCTGCGCCAGGCCATCGAACAAACCGCCGCCGCGCGCGCCCAGGCCGTAATGGACGAGATCGACCGGGTCATGCATGCCCGGATCGCCGAGTGGACAGAGTACGTCCGTAGCCCCGTGGCGCGACACGTGCTTCGGGCATCCAATCGCGAGTTCGAACACCTAGAACACAGAGAGCAATACATCGACGAGCAGGACCGTGAGTGGCGCGCCGCGCCGAAAGGAACGCTGATCCCGCTGATGAAGCCTCTGATAGACAATGAGCTGTCGGACGACCTGCGCCTGAGACTTGCCAAGCTCGAACAGGCCAACGGCCATGCCGTCTTTGGTGAGGTGCTGATCACGAACCGCTACGGCGCCAACGTCGCACAGACGAACCGCACGACAGATTACCGGCAGAACGATGAGGATTGGTGGGGATTGGCCATGCGCGACGGCCTGTACGTGAGTGACGTGGGGTTCGACGAGAGCGCGAATGTGTTCTCAACCGATATCTGCATGCGAATCGACGACGAGCACGGCTCCGCCCTCGGCGTTCTGAAGGCCGTCCTCAACATCCAGGAAGTGATCAACATCGTTGATAGACGTTCGAGTGACCAGGGGACCAACGCACGCTGCAACCTCGTCCTGTTCACCGCCGACCATCGGATCATCCGCGGAGGCGACGTTGACACGCCGCTAAAGAGTGCTCCATGCTATTTCGATGGCGTTGAGCTTCCATCGCAAGAGCGCGTCTTCACGGTTCAGCGACACGACCGCACATCCGGTCATCCGTTGCTGTCAGTGTATGCCGTCTCGCAAGGACATGGCTGCTTCAAAGGCATGGGCTGGGTCCTGCTGATCGAGTACGACGCGGAGGACGCCCTGCGGCCTTTCTACGATTTGCAGAACACAATTCTGCCGATCGCCGCCGGTGCCACACTTCTCACACTTGCTTTTGGAGGCACCGTCGCCGTCTCGCTGTCTCGGCGCGTCAAGCGTTTGGCTGACGCAAGCGTTGCCCTCGGTCAGGGGGATCTCGCCACTACCGTCGTGGTCAAGGGAGATGACGAACTGGCACAACTGGGAGATTCCTTCAACCGCATGGCGAGAGACTTGCAGCGAACCACACAAGACCTTCAGGAGCAGGCACGCACGGTGGAACGAAAGAACCGCTTGCTCGAGCAGGAAATCGCTGATCGCGAGCAGGCAGAGGGGCAACTCCGAGAACACACCGCGCTGCTAAAGTCCCAGAACTTGGAACTCGAAGCGAACCGGGAGCAGCTACGAGCTCAGCAGAAGGAGCTGGTGGCGATGAATCGCGATTTGGAGGAGGCCAGGCTCTCCGCCGAGGCCGCCACACGCGCCAAGAGTGAGTTCCTGACCAACATGAGCCACGAGATCCGCACGCCGATGACGTCCATCTTGGGCTTCGCCGACGTGCTGTCCGAACAGGATGACCTGGCAACGGCTTCTCCCGAGCGGATCCGGGCCGTCGAGACGATTAAACGCAACGGCGAATACCTGCTCAAGATCATCAACGACATCCTTGATCTCTCCAAGATAGAGGCTGGCCAGATGAGCGTCGACCGTATCCCCTGTTCTCCATTCCAGATCGGCGAGGACATCTACGTACTCATGCACACTCGCGCCGAAGGTCGCGGCGTTGCCCTGAAGACCGAGCATGCCTTCCCCTTGCCCGCCACGATTCAGACCGATCCCACGCGACTGCGGCAGATTCTTGTCAATCTCGTCGGCAACGGCATCAAATTCACTGACGGCGGATCAGTCACAGTTCGCGTCAGCTTAGACCAAGGTGCCGAGCCTCGATTGCGCTTTGACGTGATCGACACTGGTATCGGCATGGCCCGGGACCAAGTGGCGACCATCTTCAAGGCGTTCACGCAGGCCGACGGCACGACCACACGCAAGTTTGGCGGCACCGGGCTCGGACTGACCATCTGCAAACGCCTGACCGACATGCTTGGCGGCGACATCGCTGTGACCAGCGAGCCCAGCCGAGGTAGCACGTTCTCCCTCGTAATCCCCACGGGGCCGCTTGAAGGCGTCGAGATGCGCACCTCTCTCCGCTCTGACGGGCCCATCGCCCCGCCGCCGGATAACCCCCGCCGTGCCATAGACATCCGCTTGGCCTGCCGAATCCTGTTCGCGGAGGATGGGCCGGACAACCAGCGGCTCATCTCACATCTGCTGATGAAGGCAGGTGCGGAGGTGAGCGTGGTCGAGAACGGGAAGCTCGCTGCCGAGGCGGCCCTCGCGGCACGCGACGAAGGGAATCCGTTCGACGTAATCTTGATGGACATGCAGATGCCGGTGATGGACGGCTACCAAGCCACCAGCCTGCTCCGCCAGGAGGGCTACACCGGTCCGATCATCGCACTGACCGCCCACACGATGGTTGGTGATCGGGAGAAATGCCTCAACGCCGGATGTGACGACTACGCGAGCAAGCCAGTCGATCGAAAGCGGCTCATCGAAATCGTCGCGGCCCATCTACAGGCCGTTGCCGTCAGCGCGTGAGGCCGTTGAGTCCGGCTCGATCGAAATCAGCCCAACGGTCCACTCCCTCCAAAGCGCAAGCGATAAGCGCGGCCGCCAGCGGCGGCGGAGCTAATCCATGCGCATCCATTCCAACCCGTTCTCACGGGTGATCAACGATCTGCCACTGTTGGGTGTGTCGCTCATTACCCGTGCCACCGCGTGAGCGATAACACGCACCCTCTCACTTGTGTCCACAGGCCAAAGGTCTGTGCCACGATTCTGAAACGTTTCTCTAGTCGTCGAGGCGCTCCTTCACAATCTCTCCGAGATTCTGCGCATCATTGCCATGCTGCTCAATCCTCTTGCCGCCCGTCTCGGCCGATAACCATTCCACCGATGTGCAGTTATTGCAGCATTCATACCTCACACTGTTTGCCTTCACGCCCGGATAGTACAGCACGTTGATCTGCGACAGCTCGAATCCTTCGTCGACCAGCTTATCAACTATCTTGCCAAGACTATTAAAGTGGTTTGCCACTATGGTGAAACGGATTCCATACCTTTCATACTTGTAGATATCATACATCTTTATCTTCATAAGGATATGGCCCAGCAGGTTTGTAGCATCCCCACCGTAGACCTTGTCATAGGGGCTCACATGCGCCATATAGCCAAATTTGCCTGGGTAGCTGGCGACCACAGCCGTACATGTGGACACGCCCACGGTCAGCAATGATTCCCCATGGCCGGCGCGTCTGAACTCATCCATATCCACACGAATGCAGTCTTCATTCGCCTTTCTTTCAGATGCCTCGATATCCTCTGCACACAGGCTTGCCAGGTGTTCGGTAATCACATCCATATAGTATCTACGATGCTGTTTGAAATGCTCCGTAACGATCTGCGCCTCATCAACTTTAGTCACCACAAGCCACTGTGTGCCGAGAAAGTCAAAAACTTCAAACGAGGTCAGCGCGGTGCACCCTCTGTAGTCCGTCACAATCTTGTGACCCCGCCTCTCACGGAACTTGCTGTTTATGTTCTTGTCGTCGAGATGCTTCCTGAGGATACTCGACTCGCCTTCGAAAGTGGACTCCGTTAGCATATAGCCACCACGGTTAACCAAAAACGCTTCTCCGGTGGGGCCCAGTTGCTCCGCGCCGGCAAACAGCGAGTTCACCCGGTTGATCGCACACTGTGCGACAATCCAACCGATTAGTTCGTTGTTTCGACGAACCGGCTCGATAAAGAAGGCTGCCGGTTCCTGGGAGGGGGCGAAGTAGTGAAAGTCGATGAATGTCTCTTCCTGAGGATGGCTGCGCAGAGCATCCGCAAGTTGCGCATACGACGAGTCATCCCGGAGTAAGTTGGCGTGATAGTCGGGTTCCTTCCGTATTGTGTAGAAGACGAAACCGCTCGTATCTACAAAGAGAAGGTCGTAGAAGCAAAGATAGTTGTTGGCATAGTAGTCGATGGTGCCATTCCGGAGCTCCTCTATTCTGCGGCGCACCTCAGCCGGCGGCGGACCCTTTCGAAGGATGTCGTGGTACTTGCGGTTGACCTCGAAGAAGTCGATCAAGGCCTCATCGCGTCCCAGGCACACAGCGCGGTCGTGCATGTGATCGCTAAACCGCCTCAATTGCTGTACCTTCTCGTTTCGAGCGTAATCCAGGCGTGTAAGGGTCCATTCGCGAGGACCTTTCCCTGCGTGAGCAGAAGGTACCCACGCGAGGGCAAAGACCATCACCAGGGGTATCGAGGTAAGCTTCATTGGGTTGTGGCTTGCGAGCATATCACACCGTCTCGTTGGCAGTTTGACCCGTCAGGAGTGTCAAAGTGGGTGCTTCGTCGTACCAAGGATAGTAGGAATGGGAGCGCGAGTTCCGATAAGCTAGCTGTCCTGAACCGAGGCATACTCGATGTGCCGAACCTTGGAGGGCTCGGTCGCTCGAGACAGGCTGCTGGCCCGCGCAGGCAGGATGGAGAGGGAGCCGGCGCCTGTGCATCCACGAGTAGCCGGGGGCCTGACCTTGCAACATGCTTATGCGCAGATTGTGCGCAGGCGCGCTGGCTGGGACTCGTCGAGACCCGGCATACCCATAAAAGTGATGCTGTCGCAGACTCCATCGCCAGCCCCATAATCGAAAAAACAAAGCTCACGGTTTAGCTAATCCTGTCCCAGGTGCTGATCGATGTGGTACACCGGTTCGGGGTTCAATCGGGGATAGTCTGCCATGTTCCTAGGCAAGACGGTGGTACGCCGCCTCTATGCCCTCTGCTATCTGAGTTGCAAGCGACTGGATGAAGTCGCGGTGACGAAGGCGCCGCGTTCGCCTGAATCATTGAGTCAAGTGTTGTCCGAGGCATCGTAGCCTCGGCAATTGTGTCGGAAACACAGTAGTCAGCGAGGTTCAATCATGAAGCTGGGAACGAAGATCGCGTTGGGATTCATATCGCTCGTCTTCCTTGCGGTGCTGCTTGGGGGCATGTCCGTCTGGAGCATGAAGGGCGTGGAGGGCCAGTCCGTGATTCTGGCCAACGAATACGTCCCGGAAGTCAAGGTGGCCAACGATGTGGAGCGCAATTCACTCCTGACCATGTACGCCTTGCGCGGTTACGGGCTCTCAGAAGAGGAGCAGTTTCTGACGGCCGGTAGGGAGGCCATGGCGAACGTGAAGAAGCATCTGGATGAATGCCAGACGCTCGCGAACGAATCCGAGCACCTGGTCAAGCTGAAGACCGCCACCGCGGAAGCTCAAGCCAAGGCCGCTGAATACGAGCAGCTCATCAACGATACTGAGGCCGTGTTCGAGAAGATGACGGCGGCCCGCAAACAGCTTGACGAGAACGCGGCAACCTACATGAAGAACTGCGCCGATTTCCTGGCCAGCCAGGATGAAGCCTTCAAACTTGATCTTGAGGAGCGGCTGGCCAAGGTAACCTTGGTGGACGAAATCGTTGCATCGGGTACGAAGGCCCGCGTCCTCAACTTCAAGTCCCAGGCGACGAACGATCCGGCCCTCATGGAGAAAGCCATCGAGACACTGGACGGGCTGGGGACGGCGACGGCTCAACTTCGCAAGGTCACACGCAAGGACGTGAACATCAAGCAGATTGACGACACCGAGGCATCTGCCGCCGCCTATTCAGCGGCGATGACTGGCTACCTCAAGACACAACATGGCCTTGAAGATCATCGCCAGAAAATGAATGAGACGGCCGCCACTTACATGAGCAACTGCCAGGCCTTCCTTGCCGGGCAACAGGAGAGAATGAAGAAGGAGTTGAAGGAAGAGGGCGCGGACCTTGACGAGCGTCTAGAGAAGATCACGCTGTGCAGCACCATTATCGACACGGGAAACGAGGTTCGGGTACTCAGCTTCAAGTCCCAGGCCGCGGGCGAACCTAAATACATGCAAGAGGCCCTGGAGAAGTTGAAGGGCACGAAGAAACTCACTGCTGCGCTGCGTGGGATCACCCGCGATGACACGGATATTCAACGCATCGACGCCACGGAAGAAGCCGCGGATGGCTATTATGCCGCCATGGAGGGCTTCCTGAAGGACTACCTGAGTCTTGGCGATTATCGGAAGAGCATGGACGAGACCGCAGGCACCTACGTCAAGAACTGCAACGATTTCTTGGCCTCGCAGTACGCCGCGTTACAGGGAGACATGCTGGAGCGCATGAAGAAAATCCATCTCGTGAGCGACATCGTTAACATGGGCAATGGCGTGCGGCTCGGCTGTTTCAAGGCCCAGGCGCTGCGCGACCCGGTCCTCTTCCAGAAGGTCCAGAACGATTTCGGTGCCGTGAACGAGAAGTATGAGGCGTTGTCGGCCATCACGCGGAACGAGGTCAACATCAAGCAGATAGCGGCCACCAAGGCCGCCGGCGAGGCCTACGGAAAGGCGATGACCGAGTTTCTGGCGAACTGGAATAAGGCCCAGGACCTCAACAGGCAGCGCACCACCGTCGGCAGCGAGGTGCTGGCCCTGACGCAAGAGACCTCGAATGCAGGCATGACCGAAACCGACAAGATCGCCCAGGAGGCGAGCGCGTCTCTATCGGTCGCCTCAACAACCATGATTGTGGGTTTGGCTGTGGCCGTCGTCATCGGGTGCCTTCTGGCATTCTTCATCACGCGTGGCATCACCAAGCCGTTGAACCGGATCATCACCGGGATGAACGAAGGCGCCGATCAGGTCAACGATGCGGCCGGGCAGGTGTCCACCGCCAGCCAGCAGTTGGCCGAAGGCGCCAGCGAACAGGCCTCGTCGCTTGAGGAGACCAGCAGCGCGCTGGAGCAAATGGCCGCCATGACGCGGACCAACGCCGAGAACGCCAAGCAGGCCAACAACCTCAGCGGGCAGGCCCGAAACGCCGCTCAGAGCGGCGACAAGACGATGCACAAGCTCAACGAGGCCATGACCGGCATCAACGAGTCGTCCGGCAAGATCAGCAAGATCATCAAGGTGATCGAGGAGATCGCCTTCCAGACGAACCTACTGGCGCTCAACGCCGCAGTTGAGGCCGCCCGGGCCGGCGAGCACGGCAAGGGGTTTGCGGTCGTGGCCGACGAGGTTCGCAACCTGGCCCAGCGTGCCGCGCAGGCCGCTCGCGAGACCACTGGATTGATCGAGGATTCAGTCAACAAGGCCAAGGAAGGCACCGAGGTGGCCGGTGAGGTTGGCAAGGCCTTGGGCGCGATCGTCGGCGACGTGACCAAGGTGACCGACTTGATCGACGGCATCACCAAGGCGTCCGAGGAACAGGCGCAGGGCGTTGATCAAGTCAACACCGCCGTGGGTCAGATGGACAAGGTGACGCAGCAGAACGCGGCCGGCGCTGAGGAGTCGGCATCGGCGGCGGAAGAGATGGCCGCCCAGGCTCAGGCTGTCAAGGGCATGGTCGACGAGCTATCGGCCATGGTCGGGGGAAAGAGCACCAAGCGTGCGACGACACCCACGACCTCCTCGACGTACAAGGCCAAGAAGCAGCACAAGGTCCAGGTGGCGCACCTGAAGAAGAAGGAGCTTCACACCGCGTCGGTGGGTGCTCCAGCCGGTGGCCGTGAAGAAACGAGCGCGGCGGCCAAAGGCGGATTGTCCGATGACGAGTTCATGGGCCCTGATGACAAGAACGGTTTGAGCGAATTCTGACACGAGCGTCTTGTTTCATGGGTTGCGGGCGGACGCCGGTTTTCCTTGTGAGTTTCCCGGCGTCTGCCCCTCCTTCAAACCTCCAACATGACAAGCCCCAGCACGTTGGGGTCCGATACCTGGAAGGCCATTGAACATGGGGCGGGCGGCAGGACACGATCACTGGCTGCCAGAGCACTGGCGGACAAGCCGCCAGTGGCACCCTTCCGCCAGTGGCTCCCTGCCGCCAGTGGCACCCTGCCGCTCGCCCAACTCCCGCGAAAGCAGCGGGGCCAGGCTCAATAGAAAGGTGAAAGCAAGATGGCAACGACCCAACTGGACGAACCCCAGGTGGCTGCTTCCCGAGCAGACAGAGTGACGAAGGACCGCGGCGGCAAGTACCTGACATTCAAGCTGGCCGACGAGGAATACGGCGTCGAAATCCTCAAGGTCCGCGAGATCAACGGGCTGATGGACATCACCACCGTGCCACGGATGCCGCACCACATGAAGGGGGTCATCAATCTTCGCGGCAAGGTCATCCCGGTGGTGGATCTGCGCTTGAAGTTCGGTCTTGACGAGATCGAGCACACCGAGCAGACCTGCATCATCGTCGTTGACGTCGGCAAGGAGATCGGCATCATCGTCGACACGGTCTCCGAGGTGCTGGACATCAAGGCCGAGAGCATCGAGCCGCCGCCGGAGATGGGCGGTACGGTGGACACCACCTTCATCCTGGGTATGGGCAAGGTCGGCGATGCCGTGAAGATTCTGCTCGATATCGACAAGGTGCTAACCACTGGAGAATTGGAGGACATGGCCGCAGTGGCGGTTCCCGAGGACATCCCGTCGCTCTAGCCCTAACCCGGATAACTCACCACAGAGCACACAGAGATCACAGAGAGGTGTCAGAAAGTAGTTTAGCGAAGCTGGCGCAGCATGACTGGTGATACACACTGTCAAAACAAGAAACGCTCGGGTTTCGCCATAACTTCCTTCTCAACAACACTCTGCGCTCTCCGTGGTCTCTGTGGTATGGATAATCCAGGCTAAGTTCCAGCTATGCGCGATGCCTTCGTCGGAGAGCAAGGCCGGCCGGACCGCTCCGCCCATGAAGACCCCGCGATGGCGATTGGGGCTCGGCTTGGGGACCCCGCGCTGGCGCTTTGGGCTCGGTACTATGCCCGCCTGAACTGTCATGGACACCCGCTACGGCGCTCCGCCGCCTCGCCGCACGAAGATGTGGGCGAGGGTGAGGCCCGAAGGCTTGGAGCGAGGCTCGAGGGCTCGATGGTCCTGAAGTGGCTTCAGTCTGAGCTACCGGCGCGGGTGCCGGTGACGTCCTTCTTGAAGATGCGCGTGTCGAGCGAGCGTGTGAATTCCGTCCAGTCGCTGTCGGCATTCCTGGCATCGTGGATCGCGCCCAGCGACATGTGCACCTTGGCATCGATGTTGTCCAGATAGTGGACCACAAACGCCTCCGGACAGGCGGGCAATTTCGGGCTGCCATACTCGTAAAACCCGTGGTGGGAAACGACGATGTGCGTCAGGACGCTCTGCAAATCCTCCGGAAATCGCTCGCCCGACTCCTGCTCGACGTCGGCAACCTTCTGGTCGATCCAGATCGCCGCCTGCGTGATGTGGCCGACAAGCTGCCCGGCGTTCGAGTAGGTGAAGCTCGTCTCGTAGGTCAGCTCGGCCGCCTTGCCGATGTCGTGCAGGAAGACGCCGACAAGCACGAGGTCGCGACTGACCTCGGGATACTGGCTCTCCGAGTCATCGGTCTTCCCCAGTATGCGTGTGGCGAGATCGAGAACGCTCAGTGTGTGTTCCAGCAAACCGCCGATGTACGCGTGGTGGTTCCGCACGGCGGCCGGGGCCCTCTTGAAGCCGGCAACGATCGTCTCATCCTTGACGAACTGCGCGATGAACGCCAGAAGGTGCGGATTCTTCACGGTCCGGAGAATCGCAAGGACACGCTTATACATCTCCTCGACATCATGCTTCGTGTGCGGCATGAAGTCCGCGAGTTCGATCTGATCCGCCTCGGCGGGACGCATGGCGTCGATGATGAACTGGAGATTTCCCTTGTAACTCTCCGTCCGACCCCGCAGCCGAGCAAACCCGCCCTCTCTGATTGTCTCGTACTGTTGCTGCGTGGCGTTCCAGACGCGTCCGAGGAGTTGGCCGGTCCGATCGACCAGGACCACGTGGATGTACAGGCCGCCGTTGACGGTGGTGCGCAGGTCCTTCTGCGAGATCAGAAACACGTCGTCCGTGATCTGCTCGCCCGGCCGCATCTCGTCAATGAAGTGGTGCGAAGACGTCTTCGGGGGTGTCGTGGCGCTCGTCATGTGTGGTCCCATTCATAAAGCCGCAACCGCCACCATCAGAGGCGGCCCAGCCCAGTTGTCCGGCCAGTCATGGGGCATCAGTATATGCGTGATCTCGTATCTCGGCCAGGACGCCGTCTCGACCAGCCCCGTGGAGGGTCCGTGACACTTCAGACGGCATTCGATTCTGGGTGCCACGGGCGGCTTGTCCGCCCGTGTTGTGTCTCTGGTAGGCGCATGGGGCACACGCACTGGCAGGCAAGCTGCCAGTGGCACCCGCCTAAACTGTGATGGCCCCCCGTGGAGGCACTGGAAGACAGCCGAGAGCGTGGACGGTGGACATGCGAGGATGTTGTGTTGAGATTGCGGCCAACGGCCCGGGCCTTGCGTCCGGGTCGAGATCAGTTCAGCATCTCGGAGTGTGCGCAGGGGCAAACGCCGTCGGTCTCGCGCTCCGTTCCCCAGCGCCGTCCCTGCCGCTCGAGCGGCAGGCTCTTGCGGTACCCTGAGAGCACGTCATTCGGATCGAACAGGTCACTGCCGATGCGAGGGTGCTGTAGAAACCGGACGCCGACGCGGGCAATGCCGCGTTCAGGTGTGCCGACGTTCACGACGATCCCGGTTTCCAGGCGGCTGTCGGTCTCCGAGCCACCGTCGCTGCTCGGCACTTCAAACCTCAAATCGAGGTATTCGCCGATCGAGGGGGCGTTGTACGCGGTGGTGAGGATGCCAGCACCGCCACACGACAAATCGAGCAACTCGGCCGGGGTGTCTTCTTCACGGTCGTGGAGTCGCAGTGTGACGGGGACGTACGCCTGCGTCCGCGGATCCGTTCGCCGTTCAAGGAGTTCGAGGTTCATGACCATGCCTCGCTGCACAAGTCGGTGGGCGCCATCCAGACGCCTCCGCCCAGATGGTTGGCTCTCCATTGTTCATCGGGAATAATTGAACGGCGGTTGACTTAGAAACTGCCTCAGAACTGTGGCACAGGCCCCTGGCCTGTGGAGACACGCGACAAAACACCCGGTGAATCATCCAATCCACCGGCTCTGGCGCCGGTGCCACAGCGCGTTCTGAAATAGCTTCTAGACTGTCAGGTCCCTCCCCGACGTTGGTCGGGAGGCGTGCTCGTATGGAACGTATACCGCCCCATCGAGCAAGCTCGGTGCTCTTTCAGCGTTCAAACGGCGTGGCCTGGGTAACGAACGACACGCCCCACGGAGCGGGTCGTCCATTACCCGTGAGAACGGGCTGGAATGGCTGCCCACGGGTGAGCTTCGCCGCCGCCGGCGGCTCCGGTTGGCGGCGTGAGGATGCTTGCCTAACGCGGCGGCTGGATTTAGGATGTTCGTCAGTGGGTATAGGCTCGCCCGCCAAAACGAACGGCACACTGGCTCGGTGGTTCATGGAACACGTCGGCCTCGATGCGCGAAGGGAGCAGCTATGAAAGGACTAATCGGTCTGGCAGTGATCGGCGTTATCGGAGTTGGCTTGACTCTGTGGCTGACCGTCTGGTCCGCGAGCGATCCCGGCATTGGGATCGCCCACGCCTTCGGCGAGCCGACGGATGGCGCCATTCAGTTGCACGTCGTGGTCGACATGGGAATGCCCATTAGGGAGCCGCCGCGATCGAACCTCAAGGGCACGGTCTTCTGGGATGAGTGGGTCGAGGAACACTTCGTTCTTCGCGACGATTCCGGCGAGAAGCTGGAGTTCCAGAGGCGAAGCTCCAGCACGCTGATTCCCGACCACAAAGCCGGCGGCACCCCCGAGTTCTACCTGATGACCAAGGTGCGGCCGGGAGTGAGCTACACGTTCGATTACATCCCAAGAAAGGCGGAGCCGTTGCGTTATCGCCGTACGTTCGTCGCCCCCGCCGAAGGCCAGCAGATGAGACGCCAGACCTTCGAACCCGTTGAGACCAGTGCCGGGTGAGCCCGACTCGGATAGACAGGCTGCTGGCTGTCGCGCGTGCCGTCAGTCCTTCGCAGCTTGGATGCAGATTACTTGCTTGGTCAGCCGCAAGGAGGTCTCCTTCGCCGCATTGACCACCGTCTCGAACGCGACCGGCTCGCCCAATCTCTCGGCGGTCTTCTCGTACAGCCACGTCGCACAGTAGTACCTTGCGAACTCCTCGGCAGAAGGAAAGACGATCCGAGGCTCGAAGATCTCCCAGTGAACACGGCTGCCGAGCCGACGGCGCAGCTCCGGCAGGAACGCCGCCTCGAGCCTCCTCGACGCCTGATCCGTTTCGGGAACGGTCCTGATGCCGGTCACGGCTTCATTCAGATCGTGCAATTCGCTGGCGTTCTCACTCGTCGGCCCGAGCAGCAGGACGCGTCCACCTGGCCTGAGCACGCGCAGGCCGTCGTCCACCCATGCGTGAACGTCATCCGCGTAGTAGGCGGAGAATGGTGCGACGAGCATGTCCACATCCTCGTCGAGCAGCGGATATGGGTGGTCATCGAAGTCCCAGGCAAGCAGGACGGAAGGCGTGCCAAGTGTTCGCGCGGCCTCCCTCGCCTTGTGAAGCAGTGCGCGCTGCCGATCCAGGCCGATGATCAGCCCCTCGCGGCCGAGCGCCTGTGCGTACGTTGGGAAGTAGTTCCCTGTGCCGCACCCCATCTCCAGGAGCCTGGCGGCGTCACACTCACCCAGCCAGCGAAGCAGCCAGTCCTGCATCCGGACATCGGCATACGCCGTGTGCGCGTGAATCCGTATACGAAGCCTCTCCTCAGTTTCGAGGTATGCGGACATCTACGGCCTCAGGGCTCGATCTGTCGCATCACGGCAAGCCGCCCAGACTCTTGGTGTCGCTCGCCAGGTACTTGGCCGCGTTGGCCGGGTCCTCGGCCGCAGCCACCACCCGTTGAGCAAGGGCACGGTACCCGAATCGCTCGGCATTGGTCTTGGCCCGTCTCCTCCGCGCGTCCTCACCGGCTGGCGGCCCTCCGGCGGCGAAGGCCTCCGCCGTCTCGGTAATCCGTTCTTCAAGCTGTCCGCAGTTGTGGGCCTCGAAGTACCGCCCCGTCTCGGGGTCCAGAACAAGGTGTGACACGGTCGAGTCATTCGTCAGCACCATATACAGCCCGGTCCCCATCGCCTCCTGAATCGTGATCGACGGCTGAAGGTGCCAGACACCGAAGTCGGCGGCGTTGTAGGACCTTGGCAATTCCTCGCGGTTGGCAAACGGCAGACAGATGAATCGTTCCCCGACCCCGGAGGCTTCGATCAACGATAGGACGCGCCTGCTCTCCGGATCATCTTCCTCAATTCCCACCAACATCGCTCGGAGCTTCGGCACGCGCCGCATGGCGGCCGACATCGCCGACACCCATATGTCCAGCCGCTTGACCCGTTCCATCCTGAACGAATACATGCCCACGATATCGCTCTCGGCGATGCCCAGGCGCCGCCGCTCAGCGGCTCGTGTCTCAGGATCATCATAAAAGACAGGGGTCTCAAAACCCAAAGGGAGGAGAAGGCACTTGCGTCTCAACGCCTCGCGCCGGCGGCCCCGCGCGATGCGCTTCAGAAGATAGTCAAACGTGTCCGGTGTATTCAACAGCACGACGTCGCAAGTCTCCAGACATTCGCGGATCGCGCGCCGCTTCATCACAAAGAAACCGGTCTCCACAACGACCCGCCTGATCAGGCTCAACGGCCACGGCAGCGCCGTCCGTCGCATCCCCCGGTTCTGGTCTGACGTGCACATCAGCACGCCTCCCACCGAATCCCACTCCCTGACCAACTGCTTGGCGAACAGAATCCCCGGCTTGATGATGATTGTTAGCTCCGGCCGGAATTCCCGAACCGCCGCTGTAACACCCGGGCAGAAGACCATGTCTCGCGGCCCCATGCGAGCGTGCAGGCGATATACCTCCCCGCCGTCTAGCCTCTCCACGCCCTCCGGAAAGGGCTCTTTGCATAATTGGCGAGCCGCAAGCCGCACGTGCGGCGTCGCGACCATGCGTACCTGATGCCCCAGGCCCAAAAGGGTATGGTACCACGCCGTGGCCTCGTAGCCCAAGCCCGGCATGAAGTACGGTTTCACCAACGCGATCCGCATGTCACTATCTCTCCGACCCAAGGTCTTGCAACCGGCCTTCGCCGCGCCCTTCCCAGGCGCCGAATGAAGCCAGTTTGACTCCGGGAGAGACCATCCCGTCGGTGTGTGCCCACGATCTTATCAGTTCGATCTGGTCCTTGCCGATACGCTGATACCGCTCGCGGGTTACCGGGCAAACCGCCTCGTTGTCCGATCCGAACTGCAACCGCTCGCCGTACCGGCTGACCCAGCCCATAATCCGTGCCGGCACGCCCACCGCCAAGGCGTACGCCGGCAGGTCGCGCGAGACCGCTGCGCCGGCACCGATCAGCGCATACTCACCAATCGTGATGCCGCAGATCAAGGTCGCATTCGCGCCGATCGATGCGCCCCGGCAGACGCGCGTGGGCGTCGGGACGAAGGCATGTCTTCTCGCCTCGTTCGTGCGCGGGTAAAGGTCGTTCGTGAAGACCATGCTGGGCCCACAGAAGACGTCGTCCTCGATCTCGACCCCGTCGTAGACCGACACGTTGTTCTGCAGCCGGACGTTGTTGCCCAACCGAGCCCCGTTGCCGATAAACACATTCTGGCCGAGATTGCATCGCTCGCCGATGACCGCCCCACTCATGATGTGGCAGAAATGCCACACGTGCGTGCCGGCGCCGATCTTGGCGCCTTCGTCCACAACGGCAGTGGGATGAACAAACGCGGATTCGCTCATGTCGCGCCTCCTCCACCAACCTGTCTCGCCCCAGCGCTTCATCGTTGCACCTAAACCACTTTCACCGCACACGTCACAGAGACCTATCCCGCGGCCTCATGCGGCATGGGCGCTGGTTCAGCATGAAACGCCGGCGCAGCACCGGTGCCCTAGTTCTCGGATCAGCCCTACTCTGCTTCGTCGAATCCGACGCATCTTCCTCGCTATTGCGTCATTTCACATGAGCATCCCAAGTCGTCGTTTCCGACTAGCAGCCCGTGGTAAAAGGGAAAACAGCGGATCGGAAACGCCGTTCCTGACCGTAAAAACCACCGGCGAGACGCCGGTGCCAC
>JAFGQA010000232.1 GCA_016935885.1 Phycisphaerae bacterium
CCGTGACACTTCCGGCGGCATTCGATTCTGGGTGCCACGGGCGGCTTGTCCGCCCGTGCGGTCTCTCTGGTGGGCGCGGGGGCGTACGCACTGGCAGGCAAGCTGCCAGTGGCACCCGCCCAGACTGTCACGGACCCGCACGGCAGTGAGCAGGAGACCTCCTGCTTGTTCCAGAACGCGCAACATGATAAGATTGGAAACACGAAAGCCGGTCTCCCACTGCTGCGAACGTCCGGCGGCTGTCGCACGATTCCGAGGATGGTGGCCTGTCGAGGTGCAGGGGCGCGTCGACGGGACGCTGAGTTGGGCTTCGCGTGCGAGGTGTCAGCCATGGAGGCCGGGCTTTCCAGAGCGAGCCGAGACGCCGCACTCGCGTATCGAGTGCTTATGCAGGAGGAGTGCACATGGATGCGATGAGGTTCGTTCGATTATCGAGAGTGGGATGGACGGTGCTGGTTCTCGGCTTGTTTCACTATTGCGCGTCGGCCACCGCGGCGCCAACGGACTTGTTCGAGCGATATGGGGACGGCGGCAGGCATTTTGAAGAGGTCGAGACCGCCCACATGCTCGTCTACTTCCACCAGCGGATGATCGGCGAGGCCACCGTCGAGAAGGATTACATCGTCTATCAGTTTGACAACGATACGGGTGAGCTCCTCGCGCGGAAGAGCCACTGGCGCGACGGCCTACCTGCTACGTTGCCCCAGACGCTCCTTTCAGGAGAACAGGCCGAGGCGCTGGTCGATGGGGAGATCCAGTCCTCCCGTCTCTATATCATCTCTCCCGAGTCGGACGTCTTCCCGCTCGACCCCACGCCGGAGAGCCCGTGCTGGTGTGTGCGCAGCATCGACGAGCACGGGGAGTACGTCGTCACGGTCATCGACGCGGTCGCGGGTGTGATTCTCGGCAACGGTGTGCCCCCGCCGTACACGGCATTCTCCCTGACAGGTCCGTGGTACTTCTCTCCGTGCAGCGGCGGGTGGACGGACTGGTCGGAGAACGCCGAATCATGGTTCAACACGATGGGCTACTCGACCGAGGAGGTCCTGTGGCCAACGCAGGCGAAGATTCAGAGCCACATCCAGTCCAACGAGACGGCCATGTTCTACGAACTGGCCCACGGCGGGAGCGACTACTTCGCAAGCGGGTGCGTGGGGGGAAACGATCCTGAGTATACAACCGCCTCCGAGATCGAGGCGTGGATGGCCGGCTACGAGAAGATGCCGTTCGCGTTCATAGGGAGCTGCGCCGGCATGTGTTCCACGGGCAACAACACGTTCGCCTACGAGTTCAGGAAGGGCTCGGATGAGAACACGACGGTCGTGGGGTACTGCGGCATGTCCGAACCGCAGTGCGACATTTGCTGGAGCTACTCCATCGCCTGGCAGGACTCGCTTTTCTACTACATGAACCTCGGGTGGGCGGTGAAGGACGCGTTCGAGCAAGCCAACGCGGACTACCCGGTCTGCGCGGGCGACAACGATTGCATGCGATTCGCCGGCGACGAGGACTTCGCGGTCGTACCTCCGGTGTCAAGGGTGCCGTCGATGGAGGCGTGCTGCGTGCCCTCCCAGCCCTGCTTCGAGGATACCGTCGCAAACTGCACAGCCGCGGGTGGTACAGCGCAAGGCGCTGGCACGGTCTGCCTGGGACAACAAGCCTGTTGCATGCCTGATGGGAGCTGCGAGTTCATCGACGAGATATGTTGTGATGACGAAGGGGGGGTATCGCAAGGACCTCGCACGGTGTGTCTTGGCGACGGCAACGGTGACGGTACGGATGAAGCCTGCGATTGTGATACTTGCCCGGGTGACATGGACCGTTCCAACAATGTGGATATCTACGATCTTGACCAGTTCGTGACAGCACTTCTGAGCGACCCGTCGGATTGGTGCGCAGATATCAACGACGACGGCAAGATCGATGGGCGAGACATTCATCCATTCGTGGATCGCGTCCTCGCCAACGGCGGTGCGGGGACCCCGTGCTGACGAGCACGAAGGCGGTGCCGCCAGGCGTTTGGGGCTCATTCATCCGTGCGGAGGCGGGCTCGCCGGGCCATCGACCACGGCCACTCAACAGCCCCCGACCACAACAGAAAGCGGACATGCCCCTGGGCCCCTGGTGCCGACTTCACTGCGGCAAAGAGGCCACCTACCAGGCTTCGCCCGCTGCGCCCTCAATCGCGATGGGCGCTTCAAGATCAGGCAGCACGACGTGCGTGCCATCCTCGGAGATGGCCTCCGGCGGTACGCGCTCCGTGGCGCCCACTACCCGACCATCAGCCAACCTGTAACGCAGAAGGCCCCAAACACCCCACGCGTCCGCGCGTGGATTGAGCACAGTGAAGCGCAGTTGCTCCTTCAACTTGCGCATTTCCGCGAAGATACGCGCGCGCTCTTCCCGCGTGCTCGGCGGGAATCCCGTCCTAAGGTCAATCGTCTCGCCGTCGGATAGCGTGAATCGGATCACGTACGACCCCAGCCCGATCGGAAACGGTCGCTCCTCCACGATCTCGCCGGCGCCGGCATCACGCAGCCGCATGATCTCGTCGATCCGCATGTTCTCGGCCTGTTTGCCGGTGGGACGGCTACCACCCACTTCGCGCGTTTCGCCGCTGCTCAGCGTGTACAGGATCTGATAAGTTGTGTGGCTGGTCTCCCCATCGCTGAATCCAGGGCCTTCGATCAACCCGGTCACACGACCCCCACCGGCCTGCTGGATTGCGTTGTATTCGGCAAACTCCTTGGCGGCCGCCTCCTCTTCCTCGACGCTGTATGGCTCGCTCCGATCGCTTTCCGAAAACGCCCACACGCCGCCGTCCGGGGCTTCCCACTTGATGACCTGTCCCTTCTGAATCGGTATGACAATCCAGCGCAGGATACTCCGCCCGGTCTCGGTCGCCGCCAAGCCGATGCCGGCCGCTCCGATGACCACCAATGCCGCCACCGGCCCGGTCCGGATTCGGGGCCGTCGCGTGCGGGCTCGTCCGGCGATGCTCATCATCCGTTGTCGTACGGCATGGGCACGAACCGGATCCGGCGTCGCGTCCACTTCGGTCGAGTCCAGCAGGTCTTTCAAATCCGAATCGTTTTCGTTCATGGCAAGTCACCTCAATCGCTATCTAAATAGGACCAACATGAAGGGAAAACGAGGTCCCTTGTGGCAGCCCCGTCGGCCTTATTCGCCGCATTGGCCTTTACTTTCCCTATTGTGTGGACCTATTTAGCTGTTCGAAAATCCTGACGAACCATCGGCATCAAGCCGCTGTCGCATTTCCTTAATGGCACGGCTCAAACGGGCACGGACGGCGTCCTCGCGACATGCCAGGACATCGGCGATGTCGGCGAAGGACATCTGCGCGTAATAACGCAGTACCACGACGGTCTGATACTTCGGGCGCAGGGCCAGCAGCGCGCCACGCACGCGCGCCGCCCGTCGTGCATCAGTCGAATCTGACGCGGTTGGGGATTCCGTGGCTTTCGCTGATACGCCCGCAAGTTGTCGCAGGACGAACTGACGCAGGCGGTTGCGACGGTAGTGCGTGTTGGCAAGGTTGGTGGCCGCTCGCAGCAGCCAGACGCGGACCTGCCGGATGTCGTCCTTCAACCGGCTGGTGCAAACCGCGGCCTTGTAGAACGTCTGGGCTGTCAGCTCCTCGGCCAGCTCGCGATCGAAGAAGCGGTGCAACAGATAGCGGTAAACAAGGGCGTGCAACTCCTCGAAATCAGAAGCCAGCATTTCGAGCGCCTTATCGCCAGACGAAGACCTTCGCGCTCGACCTAACACGCCGTCCTCCGCATCCCGCTGGGCCTCTCCGCACCTCGTTGCGATCACTGACACGGCCATCTTCCCTTTTCAACTAGGCCACCGCAATGCCGGCAGTCGCGTTCCTCTCCTATAAGGACGCGCGGCAGCCGCGTCTGTGACAGGATTCCGCACGAGATTTGGGCGAAGGTCGGAGGTGCTGAATTCGGAATGGCTGATAGCGACCGGGCTGAATGAGCTGACGTGCTCACGTGGATGCGTGTTCCAGGCGAACGACGCAGATTCCCAGCTCAGCCGGCCGGTCGGTCAGCCCACGTCTTCAGATGTGGCGGATGCGAACGTTCCGCCGGTTTGTTACCACGACGGCTAAGTCCATGGGCCGCCCCCTCCGGAAGTATCACAGGCCGCAAAGCGAAGTAGCCCTGGGTTGGCCTTGCCCATGCCACACGTCCAAGATACGCTGGGCGCGCCAGGGCGCCGGCGGCGCCGGAACACACACACGGGAGATCCAAGGATGGCACGCAGCGGCACGTTGACGTTGATCGTCATGCTGGGGCTCGGGTCCGTCTGTCTGGCGGGCGAGGATGAGGAGACGTACCACGAACGGCTCGAGTTCGACGCCGCCACGGGGCAATGGGTGCCGATCGCGCCGCCGATTCCCGGCACCGACGCGGGGGAGTTGGCGATGGCACGGTCGCTGCTCGCCCGCGGGGAGTACAAGAAGGCCCGCAAGGCGTTCAAGGACTGGTTCAAGGCCTATCCCGAGTCGCCCAATTGGCCGGAGGCGCTCTTCTACGCGGCCGAGACCGAGGTCATGGCGGAGGACTCGAAGCCCAAGAAGGGCGATCTGATCAAGGCCTATGAGTGGCTGGAAGAACTGCTCGAGGACTGGCCTGGCACGGAGCTGGCCGACCGGGCGATCCGCAAGGAGATGATCATCGCGGAGATGCTGCTGTTCAAGGATCGCAAACAGCGTGTCTGGCGCGGGCTGCTGTGGTTGTCGGGCAAGGAGGAGGCCTTGCAGATGCTCGACCGGATCATCGACGACTGGGCCAGGGATACGCCCGTGGCCGAGCAGGCGCTGCGTCTCAAAGGGGACTACCATTACATCAACGGCGAATTCGACGAGGCGGAACTGGCGTACGCTCGGCTGGCTCGCGACTTCCCACGCGGGCGATATCACAAGATTGCAATGCTCCGCAGCGGGGAGTCGGCGTTTGCCCGGTTTCCAGGCGTGGAATTTGATGACGCGGACCTTCTGGAGGCGGAAGTGTACTTTACGGACTTCCAAGGACGCTACCCCCGGGATGCGGCGGAGTCCGGCGTCCCGCAGAGACTGAACCGCATCCGCGAGAGTCGGGCCCACAAGGAGTACACAATCGGCCGCTACTACGAGCGTACGAGGGAGGTCGATGCGGCAACGTACTACTACCGGCTGGTCGAGCAAAACTGGCCCGCAACGACCTGGGCGGCGGAGGCGCGGAATCGGCTGGTCGCGTTGGGGGTCATGGAACCAAGAACGGCGGGCGATGAGTAGTGGGAGAAACGCCGAGGGCCGAAAGTCGAAGGCCGGAAGTGAAAGGCGGCAGCCGAAAGCTGAGACGTCGAGACGTTGAGAGCGCCAAGGGCTTTCAGCAGGACCCGCGGCACGCGCGGGAGACCCGTGCCACGAGTGCAGACAAGTGGGCCACGCCAACCACGCGACCCCGACCACGCGAGACGACCGGGCGACGATCGCCTCTGCGTGAGCGCTAACATGGAAGACAGAGCGACCGTCCCATCTGGTTCGAGGTCGGACGACAGCGTGGCCACCGGCCCGAGCGGCGAGCTCCGACTCGGATCACGGCAACGACGTGAACAGGTATTCGCCGTGCTTCTGTGTCTGGCGGGGCTGTCGGTCTCGGCCGTGTTCGCGTGCATCTCGCCGGAGGGGATCGTCCAGTTCGACGACCTGACGCATTACCTGTATGCCAAGTGGGCCTGGCTGTGGCCGGCGTATCTGCTGGACGATTGGGGGCGGCCGGGATTCACCGCGCTGTACTTCCTGCCGGCGAGGCTCGGCTGGACGGCGTGCCGGCTGCTGTCGGCGATCCTGACGGCCGCCAGCGCGTGGTTTGCATTCCGCATCGCCAAGAAGATGGGGCTCCGCCGAGCATGGGCAGTGGTGCCGTTGTGCTACGCGCAGCCGCTCTTCTTCCAGTTGTCGCAGACGACGCTGACGGAGACGGCGATGGCGTTTTACCTGACGCTGGCCGTCTATCTGGCCCAAAAGAGACGATGGTCTTTATCTGCCGCCATCCTGTCGGTCGGATTCACTACGCGACACGAGGCGATCATCTTCCTGCCCGTCTGGATCTGGTTCGCCTGGCGCCGCAACGCGCCGATGCCGTCGTGGTCGCCAAACGGCAAGCCAACGGCGGGCCGCCAAACGGCAAGCCAGCCGCGGGCCGCCAAACGGCAAGCCAGCCGCGGGTTGCCAAGCGGCAAGTTGTGGCGTGGCATCGTCACGCAGATCGCCGGGTTGTGGCGGCTGTGGCCACTGCTGTGGGCACCCTTGGTGGTCAATGCGCTGGCGCCCATCGTGGGTCTGAAACCGGCGGTCCTTCGGCTCCTTGAACCGGCGCCGTCCGGGCAGTACGGCCACGGCGGATGGCTGACGTTCTTCTCCCGTGCCTTGGAGGCGTGGGGACCCGGGGTGACGGTGCTGGCGATGACCGGCATTGGGATCGTGTGGAGGAAGACGCGAGGCGGCGCCTTGGCGGCGGCCTGTGTGGCGGTCTACTTCTGCACGCACACCACCGTCCGCGCACTGGGGCTGTATGACTCCGGCGGGTACGCGCGATTCCTTGTGCCGATCTCGCCGCTCGTGGCGATCGCGGCCCTGGCCGGCTGGCAACGGCTTTGGGCGGCGGAGGTCCGGCCGCAACGGGCAGCGGTCATGCTTGCGGCGGGCTCGATGCTCCTGTTGTGGATCGCGATGGAGCGGCAACTCGTTCTCCACGCGGCGAATCTGGACGAGGCGGCCCACCTGCCTCGCCTGCACGAGGCGACCACATCGGTGCGACTCGCAACCGCCACGGTAGTCGTTCTGGCGGTGGTGGCAGTCGCAGGCGCGTCGGCACGCCGCGTCGCCCGATACACGAAGGTGCTGATGCCGACGGCGTTGGCGGTGATGATTCTGCTGGCAAGTTACGCGCTTTGCCATCCGCTCTGGAAATGCCCCGAAGCGTACATCACCGAGGATCTTGAGAGGTGGTTGGCGAACAACGGGCTGGGCGACCGCGAAGTCATCTCGGCGAACGTCTGGGTGGATTACGTCACGGGGCAGGAGTTGCCGCCATACCGCCCATCCGTTCGCAGGCGCCTGGAACAGGCCCCGATCGGGTCGCTGTTTGTTTGGGACAGACAGTTTGCGGCTTCGGCGGGCCACGCCCTGGCGTTGGCGGAATTCCAGGATAGCGAGGCATTCCGGCGGATTCGCATCACGCGGCCTGTGCCATTCGAGCACGAACCCTATCTAACCGTATTCGAGAAAACGCGGCCGTGGGGGCCGACCACCGAGGACTCGAGCAACCTGACTACTCCGGAACAAAGGACTAACGATGACGTCAACAGCGTTGCGGGGACCGGTCCAAGCGGGTAGCATACCTCGGCGAATCCGCGCGGCGCTGTAAGCCATAAGATCGGTTTTCAAGGAGTCTTCATGCCTGGACTGTCGGCTTCCGGTCGAAGGGCGTGGCAACCGGGCAAGTGGTCCGCCAAACGGCAAGCCCGATCAAGGTACAGCTGATGACTCGCCGTTCACGGCCGATGGATGACAGTTCCGTTTCGAGGTGACAGATTGTGAAACAGAAAGATTCCACCCGCACCCGGCAGGAGAAGCCGCCATTCTCGCGTGTGCTGCTGATCGGCCTGGATGGGGCGACGTTCGACGTGCTGGAACCGCTCATGGAGCGCAACCTGATGCCGGAGTTGAAGTCGCTGATTCACGGCGGCACCTCGGCGAGGCTCGAATCGACCAAGCCGCCGATCACCCCCGCGGCGTGGACGACGTTCATGACGGGCAAGGGCCCCGGCAGGCACGGCATCATCGACTTTCTGCGATACGACCCGGCGCGTCATCACCTTTCATTCAACAACAACCAGAAGATCAGCCAGAAGACGATCTGGCAGATCCTCAGCGAGAAGCGGTACAGGGTCGGCTCGATCAACGTGCCGATGACGTTCCCGCCTGAGCCGGTGAACGGCTTCATGATTAGTGGCTTCGACACGCCCCCGGGCCGGGATTTCACGTATCCCAAGGAGCTCCAAACCGAACTGTTGGCCAGGTATCCGGACTACACGCACGAGAAGAAGTGGGAACGCAGGGCGTTCGGCGGAGATCAACTGTTTGCCCGGAATCTGGACTACATCTCGCAGAGTTTCGATCGCGGGTACGAGTTGGCGAAGTTCTGCGGGGAGAAGTACGGCTGGGACGTGATGATGGTGCTGTTCAAGCTTGTGGATAACTTGCAGCACAAGGCGTGGCGATATCTCGATCCCCGAACGCGTGACAGAAGCCCAGCCCGGCGCGACATGACCATCGACTGCCTGGCCAGGCTGGACGCGGTTCTGGGCAAGCTGAAGCATCTGGCGAAGGAACACGACGCGACGATGCTGGTGATATCCGATCACGGGCACGGCAGCCTCGATGGCAAGGCGCAGCCAAACCTACTGCTCGCCCACTGGGGGTACCTGGGTCTGCGCAGCACCGTGGCCCGGGCCAGGACGCGCAGCCAGGTGTGGTGGCGGCGGCTGACGAAATCGCGCAACGGTTCTCCAGTGGGCAGCCCGGACCAGGATCTGGCGGTGGACTGGTCGCAAACACGGGCATGCGTTCTGCACGCGGGCATCTACGGCTTCCTGTATCTCAATCTGAAGGGGCGACAACCCGATGGCATCGGCACCGTCGATCCGTCGGAATTCGAGTCCTTGCGCAGCGAGATTCGCGAGAGACTGCTGGCGGCCAAGTGCAAGGACCGCACCGGCCACGAGATGACCATCTTCCCCGAGGTGTACACAACTGAGGAGTTGTACGGCTGCGGCCGAGACGAGTACCCGTGGATGCCCGACCTGTTGCTGGCGCCGGCCGACGGCCTGGCCGTAGTGAAGAAGATCCGGGGACGGTCGCCGGTCCGATGGGTGCCGCTCAGCCGTCTGGAGGGCACACATCGGCTGCACGGCCTTTTCGTCGCCTATGGACCGAAGATCTCGGCGGGCAAGAAGATCCGGTCGCACATCGCCGACATCACGCCAACGGTATTGGCCGGCCTGGGCGAACGCGTGCCCGCGGACATGGACGGGCGGGTAATTCGCGAGATGTTCGACGAGCCGGTCCGGGTGGACTACGAGCCACCGCAAGAGCGCAAGGTCGATGAACTCGAGGAGCCCGCGCTCAGCAAGAAGCAAATGAAGGAAGTGGCGGCCCGCCTGGGAGACTTGGGGTACTTGGACTAGCAGCCCGTGGTAAAAGGGAAAACAGCGGATCGGAAACGCCGTTCCTGACCGTAAAAACCACCGGCGAGACGCCGGTGCCAC
>JAFGQA010000020.1 GCA_016935885.1 Phycisphaerae bacterium
CACCAGCACGCTGCCCAGCTCGATGCCGAGACCCGCGCGGCCATCTTGGGAAACGCCGGCACGCTCGCCGCCTTCTCGCTTTCGGCCGACGATGCCAAGGTGATCGAGGCCGAGTTCGCGCCGGAGGTGTCAGCCGCCGATCTGGTCCGCCTGCGCCGCCACCACCTCGCGCTCCGGCTTCTCCGAAACGGCGAACCCTCGAGGGCGACGATCGTCCGCACGCTCCCGCCAGCACCTGTCTCGGGCGACGCGCCTGAGACGCTCCTGCGCATCAGCGCCGAACGGTACGGCCGGCCAGCCGAGGTCGTGGACCGCGAGATCCGGGAGACGCTTGGGGCGGCCGACGTCCATCATGCGGCCGCGTAGGGACTTCTCCGCGCGGGCTCGCCGCTGACTCCGGTCGGCGCCGGTCCCGCTCCCCTGAGCATGGTGCTCGGGGCGGCGAGAAAGTTCAGGTCATTTCCAAATGCGAGCAAACGGTTCCCACGCTCAGCTCACCACCAAGATCGACATCAAAGACAAGGACGGCCGGAAGATCGGCGAGAAAGAAGTCGCCACCTATGCCGGCATCCTGGCCCTGGCCCACGACGAGGGACTCAAGTCCATCACCACCACGCTGGTCCAGGCGCCCACCAAGGAGAACGGCATGGTGGCCATCGTCACCGCCGTGGTCCGCACCAACAAAGGCGAGTTCACCGGCATCGGCGACTCCGACCCGTCGAACGTGAACAGCAGGATAGTGCGTCATCTCATTCGTATGGCCGAGACGAGAAGTAAGGCCAGGGCCATGCGCGACGCAGTTAACATCGGCATTGTTTCCGTCGAGGAACTCGGCGAGTTGGCGGAAGAGGATCTGCCAGCGGAATCCGCGCGGTCGGACCGGCCCGCGCCCCCGCGGCCCAGGCCGCAGACGCAGGCCGCGAACGACAACGGAAGGGTTACGCCTCCCCCCAACGGGTCGGAGCTACCGACGGCCACGGAGTCCGAGTTCCGCGGGATGACGGAGGCCCAGCGAGGATTGCTTTTTCGCATCGCTGGTGAACGCGGTATCACTCCTCCTGACGCTCAAGCCTGGCTACTGAGCCAGCTCGGCGTCCAGGACCTGCGGACGGTCTCGCGCTTCGCCGCGAGCCAGGCCATCGACCGATTGAAGAACGGCAAGCCCAACGGTGCCGGCAGCCCGTCCGGCGGCAACGGGACGAGCGCGGGAGCGCCGTCGTGATCGCCATCCCGCATCTCAGCGCTTCCCGCCTTGGTCTTTTCCTGTCCTGCCCGCGCAAGTACGCCTTCCGGTACGTCGAGAAGGTGACGGTGCCCTGGAAGTCGGCGAACCTCGCCTTCGGCTCCGCGGTGCACCGGGCGCTCCAGACCTTCCACGAGAAGCTCATGGAAGGCAGGAAGCCTGCGCCGGACGAGATCGCCCGCCTCTTCCTCTTCGACTGGCAGGCCCAGCTCGTCGACGAGATCCGCTTCAAGGACGGCGAGGACGCCGACTCGGTCAGGGCCATGGGCGAGACGCTCATCCGCCAGTACGTGGAGTCCCACCAGGACCTGCGCGTGGTGGCGGTGGAGTCGGAGTTCTTGGTACCCGTCGTCGACCCGACGACCGGCGAAGTCCTGGCGCCTGACCTCAAGGGCGTCTTCGACCTCGTCCTCGAGGGTGACGTCCTGACCGAGCTCAAGACCTCGGCCCGGGCGTACGACAAGGGAACGCTCGCCCGGCACCTCCAGCTCACCGCCTACCGCTACGCGTACGCCCGCCTCCACAAGCGGGACGCGAAGCTCAAGGTCACGGCGCTCTTGAAGCAGAAGAAGCCGCGCGTGGACGAGTACGAGGCGACGCGATCCCCGGACGACGACGCGTGGTTCGTCCACGTGGCCGCCGAGGCCGTCCGGGGCATCGAGGCGGGCATCTTCCCGCCGTCGCCGTCGTTTCTGTGCGGCGATTGCGAGTACGCCGAGCACTGCCGGAAGTGGCGGGGACCGGTGAAGGTGACCCGTCGACCGGACACCCGCGATCGCACGCAGCCCACCCTACCTGCGACCGTAGCCGCATGAAACCGAAAAGGCCCAGGGACTTCTCGCCGGAGTCCCTGGGCCGCTCTCTCCCTCCCGCCAGCCCGTAGGCGCCCGAATGGTTCGGGCTCCGACGACGCCGGCCTCGTGCCGGAAGGAGAGTGACCCATGTTCGCATCCGCTGCTGCTTCTGCTGTTCCGCACGTTCTTTCCCACATCCCCGATCCCGGTCTCACCTACGAAGAGGTTCTCGACCGGGTGACCAAGCGCGCTGACCTGGCCCTGCCGGACCAGGTGCTGCCACTCTCACGGCTCCACGCCACTCCCGAGGGAACCATCGAGGTTCCCGGCTTGGGCCGGCTCGGCCTCACCGTCTGGAGTCGCCGACAGCTTGCCAGCCTGCTCGGCATCCGTTGGGACAGGTGGTTCGCGAGCGAGTTGGTGGCGCCGGCCGACCGCGCCGAGGAGATCAACCGCCGGTTCCGCGCGAGCGGCGAGACCTGGAAGATCCGCGCGCGGCGGCCTGCTACGGACGAGATGCCGGGCGACTACTCGGTCCTCCGGGCCTTCGTCTCGCCGACGTACGCCCCTATCGATGACCTTCCGGTCTTCGAGACCTTGGGCACCGTGCTTGCGGGCCAGCTCGACGGCATCCGCTTCGTCCGCCAGGACGTCACGGCCGAGTCCAACCAGTACGCGGCCGTGAGCCTGGACGAAGTCGATCTCGGCATCGCCAAGTCCGACCGGCACCGTAACGGGTTCCTGCTCGCGAACAGCGAGGTAGGGGCGCGGTCGCTCACCTTCCTCGCCTGGATCTGGCGCCTCGTCTGCACGAACGGCTTGGTCGCGCCCGTGTCGCGGTTGCTGCGGCTCATTCACCGCAGCCGGAAACATGGCGTCCTGCAGGCCCGGTTCGCCGAGGCGGTGAAGCTCCTGCCCGAGAGCTGGCAGCGGACCGAGGTGATTCTGCGGCGGGCTCGACAGGACACGGAGAGTCACCCGGAAGTCGCGTTGCAGGTCCTGGTCGAGTCGCACCCCGAACTCCGCCCGATAGCCGAAACCGTCCACGACGCCTACGAAGCCGACCCCGAGCCGACGAGGTTCGGGATCGTACAGGCGCTTACCCGTGCCGCCCAGGGCCTTCCGCCCGAGCGGCGGCTCGAAGTCGAGGAACTCGCCGGCCTTGTCGCGGCCGGGCCGCCCGTGCCGCCCTCGCGGGAGGAGGAGTCGTTTTGATCCGGCACGATCCGTATGCGGTTCCGCCACCGGCGGAACCCTACGACTACATCGTGGACGACGAGCCGATCCGCCGCATGCCGCCTGGGAATCCTCGACTTCTCCAGGCGGACCGTTCGGCGCTCCGGCTCGCACCCGACTGCATCTACCGCTCCTGGCGGAACGAATACGTTACGGTCCGGGAAGAAACGGCGGCCTTCGATGGCCAAGAGCCGGTCACGGTCCTTCGCGTACAAGGTTCCGTCTACCTTCACCCCCATGGACTCGGCGTGGACGTCCTCGACTTCGAGGCCGCCATCGTCGAGCCTGCCAAGGAGGGGCTCATCTCCGTGGCCGCGGGCGGGAATGACCGTGGCTCGGTAGAGCGAAAGCTCCTCAAGGTGCTCGACTGGTATCGGTCGGAGTTGAAGCTGCGGGAGAGCGGCGAGAAGCCGCTGCTCACGGCTACCCAGCTATGGCTCGGCGAGGACTGGGGGAGGCGGCCGTCATGAAGCCACGCCGGAAGACCATCAAACTTAAGGAGGGGGACGTGCGGGCACTGCGGATCTTCCGCGGCAAGCATGACTTCCGCCTCATCATCTTCGACGAGGATACGCTCGTGCCGCTCATCCAGGCCAAGCTCAGCGCGGCCGAGCGCCAGGAGGTTCGGAGGGCTCTCGGACCGGACCAATGAATCACGATCGCATCACGGGCAGGAACTTGGAGGAGTCCCTGCCCTATTGTTGTCGCGGTGGAGCCACAACAGGTCGTCCGGTTCCCAACGCATTTCCCGGAGATGCCCCTCGGAGATGCTCTCTTCCGGAGGAGCCAGAACGGCGCTACGCGTCTGGTGACCACGGTCCCACCTCGACAACGACTCGGATAGGCTAGGCTAGAGCGTCTTCAGGATCTTTCCAGTCACCGCGTGCATCGTGTGCGGTACGTCCCTGAGGAGACTCTCCAGGATCGCGGGCTCCTCACTGGTCGCGAAGATCACCTGCTCGCCAAACGCAGCCGCTCGGGAGGCACGCTGCAGGAATGCACCGAAGCTGACCCGAGCAGTTTCTTGCTGCCGTGGTTCGTCGAGGACGAGCAACTTCCCATGATTAGTTTGCGTCGTTCGCGAGACTTCGAGAAGGCCCAGAAGGTACGCCCAAATCGTGCGGATCATGTCGCTGGCCGAGAGGTCGAACTCCAAGTCGAAGCCTTGGTGCACCGGCCGATACAGGTCCGCAGAGATTCCGAGCGACCCTGGGGGCACGCTCGACAGCCCGAACGCTGCAATCTCCTCGCGAAGTAGACGTTCGAGCCCTGAGAGCTTGGCCTGGTCGTCCACGGAGAGATCGTCGGACGGGAGGGCTTTGATGCTGGCCTGATTGTTGCGCCACTCCGCCGAGATTTCGCCGAAACGGACAAGGACCTTCTCGAAGGAGGCGAGCACATCGCGCTCTCGTCGTATCTGCTCGTTCAAGTTCAGCCGCTCCTGCATTGCCGCTTCCGAGGGTGCTCGTTCATCGGAGGTGAGCGTTGCCTTCATCGCGCGAATGGCACGTCGGGTCTCATCAACCTCGCGCCGTAATGCAGCCAACTGCCGATGGTTAACCCCGAGAGCCCGCAGACTATTGCCGTGGACTGTTTTGTAGGTGGCGATCTGCTCCTTGATGAAGTCGATGTTGTCGTTTACCGACATGGGCTGCACGATGTGCTCCTGGGCGATAAGCGCATCGGTGAGCGCCTGGTGGCAGGTCGGGCACTCCTGCGAGGCGATGCTAAGATCGACGACGGAACCAAGCTTCTGGAGCTTCGCCACATCTTGGTTCTTCCGGAGATCTTCCTCCAAGGCCACAAGCTTGCGCTCCACGCTCACGCGCTGTGCCTCCTCGCGCTCGACCTCTTCGAAGAGTCCACGAAGCGCGACTTCACGTTCGCCGAGCTTCTGTTCTTCGGCCGCGAGCGCAGCTTCGAGTTCCTTGGCTTGGTGCTTGACGGTCGGGATCCCCCGCTTCTCAAGCTCAGTGAGGCGGGCGTGGTGGTCGCCCAGGTATCCTCGGAGTGACCGCCACTCGGCGTTCACCGAGACCACGAGTTCGGGACTCATTGCCGGCGGCCACTCGCTAGCTGGGTCATCGGAGACGCCTTGAACGATGGCTCCGACGGGAGCCGCGATTGCTTGCGCTTCCTCGAGGAGCCCGCTCCATCGGTTGCGAAGTACGAGTTGCTGCTCATGAAGTTGCTGGCGCTTCATGGCGATGGCATACGCGTCCATCCCGAGCACGAATTCGACGGCACGCTTGCCCACCTCCCGGATCCGGTAGTGGAGCGGCATACGTGCTTGGATTGCGGACCACCCGCGTTTTTGCTCAACCACCATCAAGGGGAAGATGCACTCAAGATAAAGTGGGGTCGTGTTGCCATCGTATCGAGCAACCATCGGGAGCTTCCAGCCGATGAATGAGGCCAGCTCGTGATGAAAGCCCAGCTCGCGCGTTGCCGCTCCGGGATGGCGGACGTAATAGTCACGCTGGAGAAACTCACCTTCTCCGGTCAGCACGGGGCCGTTCCAGGTCCGTATGAGGTGCTTGTCGTATGGCCCCTTGACGGTGCGAGCGACCGTCCACACCTTGCCCTCGTGGTTGCCGAGCTCAAGGATGACTTCGGACTCGAGCACGGGCTGCTCCTCGCCGTTCACCTCGACCCGCTCGGTCATTGCGTGGGGCAGCGGCACTTCGTGCGACGCGCTCAACATACCTTCGAGGCCAAGAGCGTAGATGATCGACTGAACGCAGGTTGACTTCCCACTCGAATTGTCTGCCCGGAGAACCCACAATCCGGGCTTGAACGGGATCGTTACCCCGACCGGCCCCTTGTCAGTGGTGACGCGAAGACGCAGAGCGCGAAGCTCGATGCTCATCTGATGACCCCTTCCACATCGGTGAGGCGCCTGAACATGTCCTCGGTCAGACGATGCCCCACCTGGGCGAGAAACGCCTTTTCTTGCTCAAAGGCAGCAGCTCCGTCGACGGAACGCGCGACCTGTCTTCCCTTCTCCGTGATCGATACCTTCCCGTCGGCGACCTCAAAGAGCCCCTCCGCTACCCCGAAGTCGATCGCGCGAATCAGGCTGGGTTCAACACGCACGATGATGCTCTCGGGCTGCGAGCGCCCCTCGAGAAACGCCAAGAACCGCGCCTGAGCGTCGGGAGATTTGAGCGACCAGCTCAGGACATGGAGCTTCGGGAGTCGCGCCTTCCCACCCCGACAGCATTTCGCGAGAATGAGGCTGAGCGACGCAAGCTTCCAAATGGGGCGCAGCTCGGGCGGCAAAGGTGCCGGGCGCCGCTTGAAGGTGAACCTAGGAAACGATTCGAGTTCAGGGATCGCCGTCTTCATGGCGTGAGCTGCGGGAAGTCGAGTGGACAACGCATCAGCCAGTCCGCGACGGCCTCGTGCGCGAGAGTCTCAGCCATCTGCTCCGTCATAACATCAAGCTTGAGAAGCTCCGCCTTGAACTTCTGGATAGTGCTACGGATGAGCTGGCTCGGCGCCTCATCAGAGATCAGGCATTCGGTTTCGAGGAACCTTTCACGCACGCCCTTGTTCCGAATCGCCGCCTCGAAGACCTCTTGATACTTGGTATTCAGTAGATCGAGAACCTCCTGACCCTTGAGGTAGTGTTGAATCATTTGCGAGCGGAAGGCTTGCCGGCGTTGGTCTGAGAGGCCGGGCATGCGTTCGATTTTGTCGTCGAGGGTCTTCAAGAGCGTTGAGTTCTGCGCCGCCCATCTAGCGACCTCTTGCGGGTCAGGCGATCGGCCGTCCACCTGCAGGCGCTCAATACCAAGATGGATCAGCGTCGCCCGTTCGGGAGCGAATTCCTCATCGGTAACGATCGTGATGCAGAAGTCGGCGGCGACGTATGGCAATGCGTGCTGTCGCACTTCGGCGGCCTTCTTCTCGGCGTGCTGGACTAGGGGACCGCTGTCGAAGCACGGAACAACGAGGAACCAACGCCGAATCAGGGTGGGTCCGAAGAGTTTGACCAAATCATTTCTGTTGTCGACGAACTTCTTGATGTCGGTCGTGATCTTGTCGCGCTGGTTTTCGAATCGGTCCCTCACCGCTAGCGGTTCCTCGGTGGCGTAGCACTGGTATGCGCAGCCGTCGCGGCTGAAGCCTTCGATCCCGAAGTCCCCCTGGTGCCGATCGGGGACCTCCTGGAAGTCGCCGAGAGCATGATGGAGCTTTAGAAGGCGGACGATGTACGTCTGCCACTCATCGCCATCCCATGTCTTCGTCGATCCTATCATGAGGGTCCAGAGTCCTCAGACGCCCGTCGTGCGTGGGGCCCATGGACGGCCCGGGCAGGCTCGGACATCGGCGAGCATTCTACAGCAAAGTCCGAGAGCTTGCTGCGAGCGCAGACAATTCTCCGCCACATCTGCAGAAGAGACCATTCATAGCGAGGCGGTGCGGTGTAGTTGATGCTTTTCGCCCGCGTCGGCGTTTCTGGCGCCGCCCCTGGCCGCGTCGCGTCTACGCGAAGGGGCCTCTAGACCGGGGAACCCGTAGGCCATCGCATCTGCACGCGGTTGTACTTGCATCCGATGGCGCACTCTGATATATGTCTAACCGAGTGCAATTGGCATCAAGGAGGTAGATGACATGCCGGAAGCAAGCACGCTTACGATCCGAATCGATAGCGACCTCAAGGAAGAACTGGAGGCCGCCGCCAAGGCAGCCGATCAGTCAGTGACCGAGTTCGTCGTCCGCAGCGTGAAAGAGCGGATGGCTGGTTCATGCCCTGCGTGCGGCCGGGACGGTGGAGGTCGGACGACACTGTCGCCCGGCCTCACCTCCACCTTCGCAGATTGGGTGACGGGGCTACGCGCTTCCTGCAAGGTGGCAATTGCCACAGCCGGTCCTGAAGGGCATCGGGTCTTCGTGGGGACGACAGGTCCGAACGGTCTCCACGATTCTCACCTCGACTTGGAGGTACGGGCGGGGCCGTATTGTGTCGACCTCAAGGTGGCTCGGTCGTCCATCGTGATGTGGGCCAGGGACCAGGAGGCGGACAAGCTCCATCGCAGCCTCGTGCCCTTCGACTACGTTGACGGGAACCACCTCGTCAGGATGAAACTTGCTGCGGCAGAAGGACGGCGGAGAAGCTAGGCCACATGACTGTAACGTCCACAGCGCCTCGCCAGGACAGACCTCCTTCGCAATAAAGACGCTGAAATCTAGGCACGTCACCGCGTGCCTTGAAGGCCGCCGAAATCGTCGGCATCCTTCGTGGCACAGAGAAGACCACGGAGATACGCGACGAATACTCGGCGCACAAGCTGTCTTGTGGGCGGAGTAGCTCGACCGGAACGAGCTCGGTAGAGGTACCGCCCTACCGGCCGAGGCATAGCGATGTCGATCGCTCGGCCACGTGCGTCGACTGCAGCTTACGGGCTATCGTTACTCGGCCGAACCCGAACATCCGTGGCCGGAATGCCCCCGGCACTGATTTCGGACGGAGTCTATGAGAACCGGCCCAGCGAGCCTGGGTGGAAGGCCAAAGAGTAGCTCCGTGAGTCTCGCGATTGACACGGGACCGACCATCAGATCTCGACGGATTCGGATCGCCGTCGGCAACCACGTCTCCACCCATCCGCCAAGTGAGCCGGATCATCGAGGAATCTCGAAGCGGAGGGCCATTCTCAGGGGCAGGGCCAGATCTCCCGTCTCCTTCGGACGCTCCACCTTTCCGCTCAGCTCGCTCACGGTCGCGACTGCGGCGGTGTCCAGGAGGTCACTGCCCGATGAGGATGTGATCCGGACTTGCCCGAAACGGCCCTCAGCATCGACGAGGAAGGACACGACGACCGTCCCTTCTATTCCGATTCGCTGGGCTGCGAGAGGATAGTGCTTCTCCCGCACGAGCAATTCCCGGATGCGCCCGAGATAGGCGCGGGTGACCGCGACCACGTCCACGGGTGGCGTTTGCGGCGGTTGCTGTCTTGCTCGAGGTACATCGTCCACGGCCTTCTCGCTGGTTCCTGACGAGACTGTTGCGCCACCGGCGTACCGGTCGGAATCGCCGGTCACGATGGCATCGCCTGCCACGGCAGGCGGAGACGGGGCATCAGGAGCCATCGCGACGACCTTGCCCGCGCGAGCCCTGACGTTCGGGTCGGGCGCTTCCGTTCGCGGTCGCGCGGGCGACGACGCCTTGGGTTTGGGCCTTTCCAGCTCCGCACGCGGGGGCTCGAGCGGCGGTGTGATCGCCTGCAGTGTGGTTGGTCTGGTGAGCAGGACTTCCATGGGGGGCAATGGGAGTACTCGCCGTGGAGGCAGGTGGTGCGCCGCGACCAGCACACCCACGGGCACGAGGAGGCCCGCCGCGACGAAGCTCAGCCAGTGGCAGCGGGACACGACAACCCGCCGGTCGAAGACGAGGGGCAGGAGCGACCGATCGTGCCGCCTGTGCGGCGTGTGACCGTCGACTTGTACGACGAGGACGCTCATGGTTCGTCGGTGTTTTCCGGGCTCACTCCAAACGCGACGCGCGCGATGCCGGCAATCCGCAGTGTGTCGAGGACGCTGATGACACGGCGGTGGGCGACGGCCCCATCGGCGGCGATCACGACCCGGATTTGGGGATCGCGCTCAAGGTAGTGTTTAGCAAGGGCAGCAAGTGCCTTCTCGTCAGCCATCGGCACACCGTTGGCAAGAATCTTGCCCTCGGCGGACACGATGAGCGAGAGGATCGTCTGCGCCTCCTCGGACTTCCTCGCCTGTGGCAGATCGAGCGGCACCGAGGGCGTCACCACGAGCTTTGCGGTCACGATGAAGATGATGAGAAGCACCAGAGCGATGTCCACCATAGGCGTCATGTTGATGCCGGTGATGGGCCCACTTGGGGATGATGTCCTGAACATCACGCCATCCTCGTAGAAGCAGCCTCGTCGGACGCTCGCGTCTCGTTGGGCTCGGCACGCTGGGCTCGCTCACCCTCGGGATCCGTCGAGGGACCAGCTTTTCGTAGAGCAATATGTGCCAGCAACAAGCGGCTCAGCACCTCCGCGGAGGCGACAAGGCTCGCCATGCGACGGTGAAAGTAGTTGTACACGGCGATCGCCGGGATGGCGACCACGAGCCCAACCGCCGTCGCCACGAGGGCCTCCGCGATGCCGGACATCACCGTTGCCGACTGCTGCTGCCCAGCTGCGGCCGCACGGCCAAGCTCATCGAAGGCGTGCACCACCCCGATCACGGTCCCGAGGAGCCCGACGAATGGAGCGTTGCTGCCGATGGTTCCCAGAATGCTCAGCCGGCGCTCAAGCAGGTCGTGGTCGAGCGCGAACCGGCTTTGCATGGCCTGGGTAGCGGCCTCGGCACCGTCACCGATCATCGCCAGACCGGCGTCGACGACTCGCGCGGCAAGCGCGCGCCCACCATGCGGCCAGGCCGGGGCACCGCCGCGTTTCTTGTCGCGGAGGTAGCTTTCCAGCGTCCTGGCCAGCGCCTGGGTTTCGCCCGACCTCTTGCGATAGTAGAGCCAACGCTCGAGGCTGATGACAACGACCACGGCCAAGAGCGCCACGAGAAACCACAAGACCCAATCGGCTCCGTGTCGGAGCATGAGGTTCTTGAACAGCTCGACAGCATGCATGATGGACTCCGTTCACGAGGGGTAGGCAAGACTCACGACTCACATCTCTCCCTGGACCTGAAACCAAAGAGAACGAGGCAAGGCGGGACCGTAGACGTACCCGGCGTCGCGCAGCGCGCCCCGATCGAGATCGGACTGATAGCTGTCGAGAAGGTTGCGCGCGATGAACGAAAGCCGCATGCGAGGCCTGTGCGTGGGGACCAGTCGGTATGACAACCCGACATCCCAATCGAAGAACCACGGCGACTTCTTGAGGGTGTTCTCCGGGACGAAACCGGAATAGTGCGGCACCCTCATGGGGCCGGTGATGTCGAGGGCGGTGAACGGCTCGAACCCGGCTGGAAGCTTGCCGGAGATGTCGAGGAATCCGTACAACTCGGGTGTGCGGAACAGAACCTTCGAGTTGAAATCCGGATCGGGCTCGGAGTTCCTGCCTCGTTCGAGAACCCATCCGCATCTCAGGTGGAAACCATCGCCATACAGGAGGCTGGCTTCGATCTCCCCGCCGTAGACCAAGGTCTCGCCCCGGTTGACTCGGACGAATTCCCGTTCCCCGGGTGTGCTCGGGTCATCGACGTCATCGAGAACGAAGGTATTGGTGAGGTAGGTGACGAAGCCGTTGATTCCCGTCTTCAGGGACCAGGATGGAGAAAGAGGGAAGGTCAGCTCGACCTGCTGTGCGCCGCTGTAGGACAGCTCCGGCTTCAGGCCCGCCGCGTTCGTGACGATCGCGCCTTCGCCGCCGATGATCGTGATGTGGAGATCCTCGTCGAAGACCTGCGGTGCCCGATAGCCGGTCGAGAAACTGGTGCGCGTCCGCAGCCACGCCAGTGGCTTGAAGGTGACCGCAAGACGAGGGCTCGCCACGACATCGTCGATCTCGCTGTGCTTGCCAACGCGCACGCCGAGGATGGTCTCGTTCCACTCGGCCGGGTGCCAGTCCAGCTCCGCAAGTCCGGCAAGGTCATGGTAGGTTTCGTCTACCTTCCGGCTGTACGAGGGGAACGAGTCCGTGAGTTGCTCGACCTGGAGCTGCGCTCCGGCAGAGAGCACCATCTCCCCGAGGAAGTTGAACGGCACATGGAGAAGCGCATCGCCGAAGTGCACCGGGTTGCGGGTGTGCCCGTAGGCGCCCAGAGCCGCACCCTTGGCGGCCCAGAAGTCCTCCCAGTCCTGCAGCGTCGGGTTCTCGGGCAGCGTGACGTCGCCGCCACCCCCGTAGTACGAGTCGCGGCTGGTGTGCGCGAATGCGTAGCCGATCTCGTAGGATGTTCCCGAACGGAGTGCGTGCTTCCACCGCACCTCGCCCCCTTGGCGAAGGGTCGTGCCACCCTCGGAGACAGCCGCGTCGAACTCGGGCCAGTCGAGATGGTCGCCGCCGCGGCGGCGCTCGCCGAGGATCTGCAGGCGAAGCATCAGGGTTCCGCGCGGAAGGAGATCCCAGTACAGATCGCTCGAGAACGCGTGCTGGCGGAACATGCCGATGTCCGAGAAACCGTCTCCGTCGCCGTCCCATGCCTCTCGACTCCGGATCGATCCGGACAGCACCAGCGCCAGGTCCTTCCCCTCGTTGACGAGCCCGACGTTTCCGCCCAGAGAGTGCCCGCCCCACTGCTCGCCGAAGGTGAACCCGCCGGCGCGAAGCGAGCCGAAGCTCTTGTCGGGCCGCTTGGTGAGGACGTTGATGACGCCAGCCACCGCGTTGCCGCCGTACAGCGCAGAGCCTCCTCCTTTCACGATTTCGATGCGATCGATCATCTCGCTCGGTAGCTGCTCCAGGCCGTAGACCCCGGCCAAGGTCGAGAACACGGGGCGGCCGTTGATAAGGATCTGGGAGTAGCGTCCGTCCAGCCCGTTGAGGCGAACCTGCGTGAAGTTGCAGTTCTGGCAGTTGTTCTCGAGGCGTACGCCGGTCGTGTGTTTCAGCGCCTGCGCCAGATTCGCGGCACCTTCTCTCTCGATGGCTTGGCGGTCGATGACCTGCGTCTTGACAGGCGACTCGGTAGCGAGGCTCTCACGGGTAGCTCCGGTGACGACGACCTCCCCGAGGTCGTACGTCAGGAAGACCGTCAGTCCGGCCTGCGCCAGCGCCGCATCGAATTCCAGGGTCTCTTTGTATGGCGCGAAGCCTTTGGCCGTGACCGACACCTTGTGCGAGCCGGCCGGCACCTCCAGATGCGCCTCGCCCTCGGGCCCCGTCTGCGCGGCCAGCCCGAGAGGGACGATCTCGACGATGGCGTCCGAGACGGGCTTGCCGTTGGGCGCGAGGACGGAGGCGGAAAACGACATAAGCGGCGGCCTGCTATCGCCTGCGGCTGCCTCCGGCTGGGCCGTGGACGCACTCGGCGCCTCGGGCTCCGGGTTGGCCGCAGGCGCAGTCGGTGCCTCGGGCTCCGGGTTGGCCGCAGGCGCAGTCGGTGCCTCGGGCTCCGGGTTGGCCGCAGGCGCAGTCGGTGCCTCGCCCATGGGTACAGCCGTGGACGCACTCGGTGTCTCGGGCTCCGGCTCGGATCTCACCGGCGCCCCTGAGGGGGTGGAACTAGCCGCGTCCTCGGATGCCTGTTCCTGCGCCACCGCAAGGCGTGGTGCCGTCGAGGCCAGGAATGCAGCGAAGAGGATCGCAAAACGCGGGACGTTGCCGGGTGTGGCCAGCGTGTCACCGGGCGGGTGGTGCCTACGTGGATTGCAGGACATGGGTGAACTGCAGGATATGGACTGATTGCAGGACAGCAGATGCATTACTTCCTCCTTCGAGAGCAAGGTCGACACCAGCTGTTCCCTCCGGGAACGCTTGGCGTTTTTCTTCAGCTACGATGACGGCAGGGCTGCTCTCGCCACGTCGGCCCGGCAAGGGAGCCGGACGCCTCGGGATCGAGCGTCCATGGTCTTGCGACCTTGCGACGCGATACGCGTTTGGCGTGGCATTGGCGACCTACTCAGCCGGCTTGTTCCGGAGGGGAATGCTTGGGAGCAGTGAGGAGGAGGCTTTGCGGACGGGGAGCGGCTTCAGACTCCCAGGGCTGCGTCACCTTCGCCTGAAAGAAGGCGAACGGCAGCGCGGTGAAGATGCGATAGTGTTTCGCCTTCTGGCCGATGACATTCGAGCACTGGCACGCTGGTCTTTCATTGCCGCCGGTTGGCGTTCGCTCGAGCGCTCCAATCGCTGGTGTCGCCGATGGCCGTCTGAAGACAACTGCCGCCAGCGGCTTCGGCCCGGCATCCTCGATACGGCCATGCTCCGGGTTGTAGACGTGTTGGTGCTCCGCCAGTGCCTGGTGCAGTTGCGGAACAACAGGCAACACCGCAATCCAGGCGGCACACTGAAGGGCAAGGACAGCCTTCGCGAACTGTCGGATCCGAGGCATCATCACACGAACTGGAGGTCCATGTTTACATTGCCGATTTGGCACGGAGGTGATGCCGTGTAGCATGGTGGCTTCTAGCTGTGAATGCGTCCGCGACACCCCGCGTATCAAGGGCTTCGACATTTGTTAGATGCGTCTAACAAATGTGAAAACGCTTGTCAAGGCCGAAGTTCCTCGCGTCTTGTGCCAGAGATGGTTCCCCTCTAGTCGGTGTGATGTCGAACCATTGCCCATGGTTCGGAGGAGCCCGAGGACCTTGGGCAGCTAGGAACAGCCCAGGCTGGCCCGCCTTGGCGTCCCGACAAGGTGCAGATGGTGAACCTGGCGGGTTGCCATCCCGCCAGGCCCTGCTGCGCATTGCACTGTTCGGGCGAGAGCAGGTGCCGGAGCGAATGATGCCAGCGCATCACAGTCTCCGGGCGACCGACGCCCCCGGCGCCGGAGCGCTGGGAAGACCTTGCTGATGGCGACGAAGGCCCAACGGTGATCCGGCCCGAGTCGAGGACGCGATGCGCCTCGCTGAAGCACGACAGCCTATTGCCGGAGTATGGCGTTTTCTCGGCCATCTGTCTGACACGTCTGCGGAAGAGCTGGCGGGCTACACTCCGGCAAGTGGCGGCCTGGGTCTGCCTGCCCGGGACGTACCTCGACCGCCTGCTCGACCGCAGCAACCGAGCTTGGGGTCCGTGAATCCTAACCGCCAATCTGCGCGAGCCGGGTATAGGGGACGGGGGCGCTAGCCGACAGAACATTCCTGTATCGGACATCCCGGCTCGCGATGGGGCGATGCGACAATGGCCCTCAAAATGACCACGGGCACACGCGCGCATGCAAAGGCAAGACATGGCACAATGACCATCGCAATGAGCGTTGTCGCATACTGCCGCTCGGTAGGGGCTTGGCGTCGTGGTAGCTCCCGGTGCCTGGTGTTCGCGTCTGCGATGGCTGCGTGTGGTGGGCTGACCGAGACCGAAACGTCGACGTCAACGTCAACGACCACAGCAACGGCGACTTCCGCCGGTCCATCGGCTTCGCCCGCTCCTTCAGCCGTGGCTGTATCGATAAGACCGGGGCGCAACACGTACTCGGGCTTCGAGTCGGATGTGCCCGGCCTCCCGCTGACGGCCATCACATCGGGTTCGGTTCCCTCGGATCCCCGCTTTCATTGGCGTACCGATTTCGGAGTGTTCCGGCTCTGGTCTGCACCAGCCTCTGTCGTCGAGGAACCAGGCAGCAACGCCACCGTGGGCGACGTCACCGTCTATTGGGGCTATCTCGGCATTCCAGCAGCGCGAGACCCGGTCCACGTGACCGTGGAGCTGCTCGCAGCTCCGGACGGCAACGTCCTCGCGGCGAATACGCTAACGCTGTCGTGGAATGCGCAGGGGGGAGTGACGGTACGGTAGCGCGCGCATCGTCTTCGTGCCTGATGAGGAGGTCTTTGTTTCAAAGAAGCAGAAGGCGGAACATGTCTGGAAGAGAGAAGAAGTGGATACTGTTCTTGATAGCCGACAGGAAGCTGCGTCGCCAAATTGAAGCCAGCCTGGAGGTCGCGAAGTACGGGCGCCGCGTTGTTACCAACGCAGAAGGAGCCGTTGAGGCGCTGGGCGATATCACGCGAACCTGGGACATGATCGTCGTTGATGGGTTGGAACGGCCGCTTGTCGAATGTCTGCGCGCGATGCATACCAGGCCGATCATCGTCTCGTTCGTCGCTAGACATCACACCGGCTTGATTATCCGTAGAGTCACAGACATCCCGGACCTCGAAAGCGTGATCCGCTTCCACCTCGGACGCCAATCGGACGAGACTCCGATGCGCAGCGGCTGACGCGCATGCCGCATGAATGCACACGCTACGCTCCACTACCGCAGGCCGGGGAGCAGACTCTTGTCGGGTAGGTCTGTCTGACCTTCTGAACGTGAAGTCGTGCGCCCGTTTCACGGGTTTTCCGTCAGAAGGTCCGATTTGCAGGGGGCCACCGTTCAGCATGAGGGCGGCCTCTTGCGCCATGCGGTGGAGCGCAGACAGAACGTCGCGATGACCTCTCTCATGCCGAGAGCTTCCACCGTCCCGACCAAGCCCTGTCTCGGCTGAAGCTGAAGCTCTCCGCGCACATCACGGCGTGCCTTGAAGGCCGCTGGAATCATCCTGGCGAGTGACATCAGACTTGGCCTGACCAAGTGGACGTGAGGCGTAGTACGATAGGGTCTCGTTGGCTCTCTGAAGCGAGGATGGACGGTCATGCATGACAGATTCGAGGATCGCTCGCGCGCCTGTGACTTCCGATGGCGCCCCCGGGTCGCGCACCCGCAGCCGCTGGTCAAGACCCAAGAGCTGCCGGCCATCGACCCTAGTCTTCCGGATGGGCAGCCGGACGGGGCGAACCCGGAAGCCGTACCTCGCGAAATCGCCGATGGTGATGTCACCGTCCCGGTGCGGTCCTCGATCGAAAGCACGCTGACCTTCGAGGTGCTGCGTCGTCAGTCGAGCAAGACTGACGACGATGATGGAACGCCGTAGCCGCGAGGTCCTGGAGCCAAGCGTGCCGGTTCATTGCCGCATGGGGAAAACCACGATGTTCGACGAAACAGGCATTTCCAGAATCATCCTGAAGACCTATTCCAGGAAGCCAGATAGCGCCGTCTCCGTCGACGTGGCCGTAGTCGGCGCGGGGCCGTCATGCTCCAGTAGCGTCAGTGCAGCACCCAGACGCTCGCCTTGATCAGAAGAGTTCCGACCAGGAGAGCTGCCTGTAGCCGTTGATGAGCGACCCGTCGCTCGGGATGGCTCGGCCTGGACTGACCGCGTCCGGCAGGACACCGGTGATCTCGACGGCGCCAAGGGAGCCGAAGACGTAGATGCGACCGCCCACGATCACGGGCGAGGTGACCGGCTCGTCGGCCACCACGGCGCCAACTCGCTGGCCAACCGTGCCGGTGCCGGACATCTGGTGAACGGTGAAGTAGGTCTGGCCGCGCGTGCACCCATCGGCCGCCGGCACGTACCACATGGTCATGACCTGGAAGCCGGACGCATCCCTGAGCAGGACGCCGAGCGGGGTCGCCGTCGGCCGCGCGGTGGCGGGCATCGAAGTCTGGCAAGTCACCACGCCATTGGCATCGGTCAGCGTCACCCCGCAGATCTCGCTGTCCACCCCGACCGTGAGCGTGACCTGGCCGCCGTTGCCCCAGTTGGGGTCCTTGACCACGCCGGCAATGTTACCGAGAGCGTCGGTCTGGATGTCCTCTTTCCAGAAGACCATCTTGGACGGCGGCAGCGACGTGGTGTCGAGGTCGAGGTTCGAGTTCGTGACCTGCACCGGGAAGACCTGGTGAGCGAAGCTGCAGGTCGTGGCGTCCCTATCGAGCTGGACCACGGTCGGCGAGAAGTGCAGCGGGTGGTCGCAGGTGAAGGCTTGGGCCTGCGTCATGCCTCCGCCGACCGTGTAGCGGTGGAGCTGGCCGGAGGTATCGCCGAAGTAGCCGGCCGCAATCTTGTTGTCCTGGTTCGTGGCGAAGTCGCGAGCGACCGCGAAATCGGTCAGCGCCGTGAATTCCTGCGCGCAGGCCGCCGCCGGCGTCACCGCGTGGCTGGTGATGATGGCGCCCGAGGACGCGGAGGCCACGACCATGGTGCGGCCCTGGCTGGTGCTGCCTTCGGTCACGGGATAGCCCGAGGCAAAGGCCATACGGTAGTCGTCCATGCCGGGCGTCTTGTTGAAGAAGTACGCGGGCAGCGAGATGGTGTTGCCAAGCAGGGTGTCGTAGGTCGCGGCAGTGGCGACGTAGCCGGTGTGCCACTGCACGTGCACGGGAGGGTCGGCCAATCCATTGACCGCGAAAGGCGCGGACACATCGAGCATGAAAGTCTCGCTGCCCCCGTAGCCCTCGGGCATGATGAGCAGCGTCTTCCAGACCGCGGTCAGGGCGTCGCCGCAATTCTGCACGCACATCGTCTTGGCCTTGGGCGAATTCGCGACACCGAAGATGTGGCTCCTGGGGTCGGGTCTCTGTCCGCCCTGCGAGTATTGCAGGCGCACGACGGGCATCATGTCCGGCGGCAAGAAGGCGAAGGCTTCGCTGCCGGCCTGGTACGTGGTAGTGCCGACCGTGGTGTTCTCGAGGAAGAAGGCATGCAGCATGCCGTCCGAGGAGCCGACGTAGATGAGATGGGGCCGGTTCTGGTTCTGCAGGTAGTATGCGTGCCCGCCGGGCGCGGGAATGTCGCCGGGACTGGCCACGTCGATGGGCGTCGAGTTGATGATGGCGCCGAGAATGGCCGGGTTCTTGTACGCGGGATCGCCGAGCAGCCAGCGCGCGACCGACTCGGCCTCGGCCGCGGAAGCGCCCAGGCCCAACGCCGCAAGCTGGCTTTTGTTCGTGACCTCCTTGGTCGTCGGATCGACCGCGATCTTGATCATGTTCGTGCCGTCCCAGGTGTAGATCCGGCGCCGCCACCAGTTGGCCATGGTGAGCTTCTGGTAGGCGTCCCAGGCCAACGCGGGCATTTCTCCGGCTAGGTCGTAGGCCAGCAGGTGGCCCTTCCACTCCGGGAAATCCATGCGCGAATCCAGGGCGTAGCGGCCTTCGGCGACCGTGGTCGCCTGCTGCGTGCCGGCCGAGGTGCTGGTGGGCGCCGTCGAATAGCTGCCCTTGACGGCGTTGTAGACCACCATCTCGAGCGCGGTGTTGAGATCCTCCTCGTTCTGCGCCAGATAGGCGAACGGTGCGACACCGTCTCCCCCGTTGTCCGTGTCGCCGGCCCGGGCGATGTTGTCGTTGATGATGCGGGCCGAGCCGGCACTGACGTCGCCCGAGAAACCCACCACGAAGGTCTTGACACCCAGATCCTGCCGTAGGTCGTAGGCCGCCAAGACCGAGCGGCAGGTGCACCCGGCAGCGGCGGGATTGGCCGCCGCACAGGCCTGGGCGTCGCAGTTGCTGTCACCGGGACCGTTGGCTGCTCCGTCGGTGATGAGCAGGACGTGGTTGTCGCGACAGGCCAAGTGATCCGCGGGAATGCCATCGGCCGGGCTGCCGTTCTTCACGGCCTTCATGTAGTCGTAGACGCTGGTGTGGATGGTCTTCGCGACGCTGTTCTGCAGGGTGCAGCCCGTGGGCGTGCCCCAGTAGAAGATGAGCCCGCCCGTGGCGGCGGGAGACATCGCCCGCGTGATGGCCGCGGCGGCGGCTTGCGAAGTAGCCTCGTCGTCCGCCGTGCTCAAGAAGGGCGCCAGCTGCGTGTCCCAGCGGGCGCCGCAGGTCGGGCTGCACGTGAAACCGCAGTTGGGAAAGTCGAACGGGGGTGCCGCGCCGCCGTTGTAGTAGTTGTCGAGGGGCTGGTAGTAGCTGTAGTTCTCGCCGTCCACCGTGATGTTCGGTCCCTCGTAGGTCGGACGCACAATCATCGTCGTGGAGTTACCGCCGATAGTGCCGGTGTACTGGTAGTAGGCGCCCTCGAAATGACCAAGCCCCAGGTCGCCCGGCATGTCGCAGGTGTGGCCACACCAGTCGTGGTCCACGTCGACCCAGGTGTTCCACCCCGTGCGCGTGCGATAGCGGCTGTTGGCCGAATCGCGCAGGGTCATGTTGATGCCATCGACGCGGCAGCTCTGCGCGGGGCCGGTGTGGTTGTCCCAGCAGTGCGAGTTCGCGATCTTGTGCAACGGCACGAAGAGCGTGATGAGCCCGGTCGAGCCCGAGGTGTTGAGGAAGTAGGGGAAGTAGCCGTCCTGATAGAAAGTCATCAGGCCGAAGTTCAGCATCTTGTAGTTGTTGTTCACCACGGCGGCGACCGCGCGCTTGGCGATCACGGCACGCGACGTGGCGGGGCCGCAGGCGTCGCCGGCCGTGGTGCAATCCGAGTCGCGCTGACAGACCGTCTGCGCCACGCGGCACATGCGAATGGGGCCTGGCGTTCCCTGTGGGCTGGGGATGCAGACGTCGGTGCCGCTGATCGGCATCATGCAGTAGTCTGCCGGAGGCGTGGTGCAGAGATTCTCGAGGGCACTGCAGGTGTTCGGCGCGGCTTGGCAGGTGTTGTCGGTCTTGGTTTCGCAGGTGTCTTGCGGCAGATTGCAGACGTTGTTGTCGCCCACGCAGGGATTGGCAGGGTAGAGGCAGGTCTGACCGGTTGGGCACCTCCTGTGGTTGTTGCACCAGTTACCATTTTCCGAGCACATGCCGCGGGAAGGCGAAGGACAGTCGAAATCGTTCCTGCAGCGATCGTCGGTGACCTCGCATCGCTTGTGGCTCGGGCAATCGTAGTCGTCCGAGCAGCCGTGGTGGGGCGTGCCTCCCAGGCTGCACGTTCCAGCCATCGACAGCGGGGGACAATCAGAGGCCGTGTTGCAGGTGGTCGTCGTGGCATGGGCGCAGAGGCCAACGTTCGGGCAATTTTCGCCGGGGTTGTCGCAGGCCGCGTTCGTGTACTTGCATCTCCCCGCGGCTGGACAATCGCCGTCCGTGTGGCAGGTGCCGGCGGAGATGGAGCAGCTTCCGGTTTCTGCCGGGCAGTCCGAGTCTTGATTGCAAGGCGCCGAGGTCGCGGAGCAGGTCTTTGGATCTTGCGGGCAGTCGTCATCCGAGCTGCAAAGGGTGATGTCGTCCTTGTGGCAGTAGCCGTGCCGGCAGTCGTCGTCCGACATGCAGGTGCGCCCCCAGGACTGGCAAACGCCCAGCACGCCGCCTTTGCGACAGTTGGCACCGTTGTCGCAGTCCACGCCGGCCTCGGTGGAGCTGGTAAACTGTCCGCCGGGCACGCCCGTCATCGAGCCCGAGGTGTCGAGCACGATCAGCATGTTGCCCTTGTGGAGTTGTCGCTCGATCACCACCAGCGGGTTCACCCGAGCGTCGGAGACGCCAGAGCAGACAAGCGTCGCCCCAAGCGCGCTGGCCACGCAAGCCAAGGGCAGCCGAAACCTCCCTGCCCGGCACCACACCCTCCGTCGGGCAGTTGTGAATCGTACTCGACTCACACCCATAGAATCGGCAGGAACTCGGCTTCGCCTAAGGTGCCGCCTTCACAATCCTCCGTCTCCATCAGAAGGAGAGGACTACTTCATACACTGTCCGACATGGTTCAATCGGTCGCAACACGTCGGGGCCATGTGACCGGGGTCACCTGAGCGCCAGGCCATACCCCGCCCGGACCTCCTCCCGCGGGGGAATCGCCTTTTCCAGCAACCATCGCCACATGCCTGGGGCACGGACATTGCCACTTCGTCCGCGTCAAGGCTCGTGGCATTATGGAAGCCGCCATGCGGACCATCAAGCGCTACTCAAACCGGAAGCTCTACGACACCGCGGAAAGCCACTACGTGACGCTCGCGCAGCTCGCCGTCATCATTCGCACCGGCGACGATATCCAAGTCCTCGACCACGACACCGGTCGCGACCTCACCGCCGCCACGATGGCCCAGATTGTACTCGAAGAGGAGAGAGGCGGCCCAAGGATTGGCCCCGCCGCCCTACGCGACATCATACGGACCAGACGGATCCCGTAGGGATCTCGACGGGCTTGATCCCGAATCGCTCGCTATCACCGTCCCCTTCGCAGGACTGTCCCACAGGCGTCGATTCATCTTCCGCAACAGCGCCACGCTCGGCTTGAAGTAGGGCAAGCGCTTCGGCTTGACCTGGATGGGGTCGCCCGTCTTGGGGTTGTGCCCGCGGTAGGCCTCGTAGTGCCGGACTCGAAACGCGCCTACCCCCCGGACCTCGATGCGCTCGCCTCGGCGCAACGAATCCCTCAAGCAATCGAGGATGACATCGATGACAACCCCAGCACGCTTCGGGCTGGTCCGCTTCTTCTCGGCAACCCGCTCGGCCAGGTCAGACTTTGTCATGGCCCCGTCTCCGGCGCTATCGGAGCGACACAGCGAGTTTGACGGCCGCGGCCACGCCCTTTTCGCGAGCTAGCTTCTTCACCCTGGCGCGGGCGGCCGGTGGCAAGCCTCGCAGAGCGCCGAGGTACTGTCCCTGAAGTCGGCGCACGGCCAAGGCTTCGGCGCTCAACCTGGGTGCGCGGCGTGCCTTCGGGGCAGACCTCCGGCCTGGCTTCCTCTGTGTGAGCTTGCTCGCCAAAGGCGGCGCCGGCGGATAGAACACAGAAGCCATCGCAGAGAGCACACGCTCGCGGACCTGCGCTTCGATGGCCTCGGCCAAGCGGGCGGTGAAATCGCGGATTGACGCATCGATATCAGGGACACGGACTGCCATGACTCCCGAGTATATCCGAATCCCGCGCCGACGAGCCTGGGAATGGCCGCGGCCACGGATAGAACCTGCTCTCGTTGGTGCCATGCCGCCTTGAACAGAACTTCCGTACCCGAGGACGCAGCCGCGGCACGAGGACATGGGGCTGGCAGGGACTGTGCCGAGGTGTTCACGACGGCATCTAGAAAACTGGCGCTGGAAGAGGAAAGTCGGGGTGAGCAAAAAGGTAGCCTTGCATAAGATCTCCCCCCGCGGCCAAGAAAGCGTCGCGATCGGCTTCAGTCTCCACTTTCGTGGCGACAAGCGGCACGGCAAGATTCCGACAAAAGGACACAACGGCCTCCAGCGCTCGCTGTCGCGCCACCGGATCCGGGATCCCGCGTAGTAGAGATATGTCGAACTTGACGTTGTCCGGCTTCAGGAGCGCAAGACTGCGCCGAGCTGAGCCGGACGCGACCACGACAATGTCGCTGACGGCGATGCGGTAGCCCATGGCGCGAAGTCGTCTGGTCCGGGCGATGAAGTCGACAATGTCCTCGATGGCCGCCTGCTCGGTGATCTCGAAGATGACGTGGTCGGCGAACGCGGCGAGCGGGGAAGCTTGCTCGTAGAGATCCTCGTCTAGGATTTCGAGCGCGTGCAGGTTCACGAAAACCTGCGGGACCTCGTCGTGCCCAAACATGAGAGCAGCCACCGCACCGCGGATGCGCCGTCCAAAAGGTATGAGTCTATGGAGTTCCCTCGCAGCCTTCAGCAGATCCAGGGGACTGGAAAAAGAGGGCTCGTTGGTTCGGAGCAAAGCCTCGTAGCCCGCGACGCCCCTACTTGACCACGAGATGATCGGCTGAAAGGCGATCCACAGCCCGGCCAGCGCTCGTTCGAAGCATTCGCGGGTTGCCTGCTGCTCCTCTTCGCGCCGACCAGCCGCTTGGAGCAACTCGGCGTTCCGCTTCGCGCGAAAGGCGCGCTCTATCACGCTTTCCAACTGCATGGCCGAAATGGGTTTCAGAAGATAGCTGACCGCCCCGCATTCCACCGCGGCGCGCGCCGTGTCCAGGTCGGGATCTCCGGTGACCAGGACGAAGGGGAGATGGGGGTCGCACTGACGGAGCTTCTGCAGGACTTCCAGGCCGTTGCCGTCCGGCAGGTTGATGTCAGTCACCACGGCATCGAATCGTCGTTCGTGGCCCGTTTGGATGGCCGACCGACTGTTTTCGGCAATTGCGACGATGTGGCCAGCAGCCTCAAGAAACCGGGCGCATGTCCGCGCGAAGAGTAGATCGTCATCAACCACCAGGACATGGAGCCGGCGGGTCCCATAGTTCGCGACGGTGGTCTTTCCTTGGCCGAATTCGTCGAAAGATCCCGCGCTTTCTCCCTCCTGGCCCGGAGCTATCGACGGACTTCTTTCCCCCTCGCAGCCGAAGGGGGAGAGTCGTTCCATGCTCTCGCACTCGGCTTCGGCGAAAGGCTTGCTGTTGCGGTCGTCGTCAGGCGTGGAAATGAGGGGCTCCTTGGTAGTTCCGACCCAGCCCCCTCCTGCAAGACATCCGGAAAAAGGAGTTCAAGAACCGGCGTCTCGAAGGAGGGGGTGGGTTCGGAAGGGCGGTCAACCCCTCTCGGAACCTGCAAGAGAGGGGCCAGTCCTCTAGACCGCGGTTTCAGGTGAACGCGGCCGGGATCTTCGAGGAATCGGCGGCGGAGCGACAGAAAACCGTCGCTCTTGTCCCAGATGGCATTTACACGCATAGGAGAATCTGGAATCTCCAAGTCGTGGCCGCTGGCCCATGATGATGGTCTGGCGGAGCCCCAGAGCGAGTCCGGCGGTGCTTGCCGCGACTCCTGCGGCGAACCGAGGGGAGTCCGTTGCGGCCGCCTACGTGTTGCTCCGCGATACCCGTGGCCGTCAAGCCTTGCAGCGTGATCCGCTGCGGTTCACCGATTCTGACTCCCGCCCTTCTCCTCCTTCAATTGGGTACCAATCTTACGAAGGATCGGTGTGACCTCGGGATCCTCGGGGGCGCCTGCCGGATGCCCACCGAGGAAGTGGTCACGCAGTGTCGTCTTCTCCGCTTCCGTAAGATCAAGAACGATGTAGCTTGGTTTGCCATAGGGCTTCTTCTTCGCTGCCAATAGACCCCTCCTCACCAGCGGGCATCCCCGCCTTCACGACTACCCTGGAATGTGGCAATCTCTGTGCCAAAGAAGCCGCCACGCGGATCCAAGTGACCGTTGCGGCATGAGCGCATGGTCTGGTCGGAAGCGAGCAGATGCCAACCGGATCTGACCAGGCTTACTGCGTCAGCGCTGTGTTCCTAGTCTCCCCATGGCGCGGCTGGACAAAGCCATCTCTGCACAGAGGATTTCTGCGCACGGCGCAGGTCAAACCGACCCGCCAACGCCCTCGCGTGAGCACTTCCGAGGGGGCATCCGAGCTGCTGAGCCTCACCGGCGCGAGATTCTGAGGGAATTGCGTGGCTTCGCGCTCCTCGCCGCCGAACGGCCGAGCCGCACCAGTAGCACGAGTATTCCAAGACCAGCCATCACCCAGTACCGTGATTCTCTGCCACGGATGCCGCCAATCTCGCAGCCACACCCGGACGACCCGCTCTTGCCTGTCGTGGCACCGTCAGGGCCAGCGCCGTCCAGAGCGCCGGTGCCGCTATCGAGGGCGGTGGTCGACAGCCCATCCAAGCCGCTGCCCGGCGTAGTACCTGCGTCAGCCATCGGCAACCTCGTGTCGGCGGTGCCGCCTTCAACGCCGGTGACCCCGACCGTGTCCCTGTTCGCGAGCAATGCATCGGGGTTCACCAGGATGGCGTCGGTATTGCCCTGGGCCGCGTCCGGGTTCGCGATCACATCCGACCGCAGGGCATCCGGGCCGCCTGGAATCGCGTCCGCGACGAGAGCGTCGGAAACCACGAGAACGTCCCAACGCGCGTCCGGCGCACGGTCGTTTATGCCATCAATTATCCAAGCGTCCGGCAAGATGATGACCGCATCGCTCGTTGAGGCGCGCTCGGTTGGGACGTCCTCCGGCCCATCGGTCAGGACCAGCACATCACCGGCAAGGTCCGCTCCGCCATCGCGTCCTGGCTCCGCGACGGAAGGACAGGATGCGCTGCCCGCGCAGTATGGGTCGGCGCAATCGACGAGGCCATCGCAATCGTCATCGATGCCGTTGCTGCACGTTTCGAACCCGGCTACGCACTCGAACTTGATGGCGAACCGCCAAGGGGCCCCGGAGGCGACCGTCACGCCACCCAGCTTGTCGACCGCCCACACGGACCAGAGATGCCCAACGACCCCCATATCGGGGTTGGGCGAGGGCGCGATGGGCGACCCTACGGTCACGGTCGTCGCCGTGCTCGGGATCGCGCACTCGGTGCAGATGTCGTCGACGTAGAGCTCGTAGTGGTCGAGCCCGGAGCCACTCGATGACGAGGCTTGCCAGGAGAAGGTGGGCGTGAGGGTGTCGACCGTGGCATCTTGGGCAGGCGAGAGCAAGGCGAAAGCCGCCGGAGGGTTGAAGTCCACGTGTACCGTCCAGCTCTCGGTCGCGGCGCGGACGTTTCCCGCCTTGTCCACCGCCCGCGCCGTCCAGGTGTGCGCACCTTCGGCGAGCGCCGCCGTCGGGGTAGCACAGACCTGAGAGGCATAGGGGGTGCCGCAGTTGCCGGCGGCACCGGGATCGGCGATGCCACCGCGCGCGACCTGCCCGTCGACGACGAGTTCATAGTGATCCACGCCGCTCAAGTCATAGGTGCAGTACCAGCAGAGATCCGGCGTGGGGATGACGGCGGTCATCCGGTCGGCCGGGACGGCGAGCGAGAATGCTGAGGGCGGGGTCGTATCGATCCGCACGCTCCAGGTCTGTCGGGACAGGCGGCTGGCCCCGGCCACATCGACTGCGGCAACCCACCATTCGTGACTGCCGTCGGCCATCGCGCCGGCCGGCACGGCGCTGGTTGCCGCCGCAGAGATATCGTCTATCGCCAGAGAGCGGTCGATCCACAGCTGGTACTTGGCGAGCCCTGATCCGGCGTCGGTCGTCGCGTTCCACGAGAAGGCCGGCTGCGGGTTTGCGGTCCACGTCCCGGTCGCGGGAGCGACGAGGTCGAAGGGAAGCGGAGGGACATCGTACTGGAACTGCCGGCTCTCCGACGTCGTTCGATTCCCAGCGACGTCCGCGGCCACTACCGACCAACTGTAGGTGCCGCCCGTCACACCGAGGACCTGCATAGAGTCGACCAGCACGCGGTTGAACGGGGTGACGACGACGGACAGCCTAATCGCGGAGGTGCTACCCCCCGTGAGGTCGTCGAGGGCCAAGGCGGCGGTCTTCCACTGGTTGCAGTAGTCGGCCGGCTTCATTCGGAGCAAGCGGAACCCGGCGGCGCTCCCGTCCGAAACGGAGATGTCGTACGTCGTCGGGCCGCAGACGCTGTCGGTGATGACCAGCTGTGCATTTCCGACGTTCGAGAGGTCCACCGATGCCGATGTCAGTGTGCTACTGAGGGTGCCGGACGTTGCGAGCGCCCAGAGGTTGCAGGCATAGCTTCCAATGTCGTTTTCGAGCTTGCAGGCCCACTGGTTCGTCGGGGCCTCCGTCCATCCGGCGAGCGAGGAGAATCCGTCGGAAAACACGGCTGTCGAAGGAATCGCGGTCTGGCCCGAAGTCGCGCTCGCCGGGATGGTCTGCTTCGCCACCGCGCCGTTCACCCAGATTTCGTAGTGGTCCAGGCCGGACTCGCCGTCCGAGCTTGCGGACCACGTGAAAGTTGCCGGCGAGGAGGGCACGAAGGCGTTGTTCGAAGGCGTGAGCAGGGTGAACGACGCCGGCGGGGTGGAATCGACGCGCACGCTGAACGTGGAGGTGGAAGATGTCGCGCCGCCGCCGCTGTCCTTCGCCACCACGCTCCACGTGTGCCAGTCCGCAGCCAAGGCTTCGCCGGCCGCGAGGGTGTACGTCGTGGTCGCAACGGCTGCGTGCTTCACGGCGCCGTCGACGTATAGGTCGTAGCTCGTGGCGCTCACGGCCCCTTGCCAGGTGAACGTGCAGGTGGCCGTGCACCAGGCGCCGTTTGCGGGCGAGGTGAGGTCGAACGCGCCCGGCGCGCTTCGCGCTTCGCTCGCCACCAACGTCAAACCCAAGAACGCGACCAGCGGAGTGACTGCTCGCGTTGCCGACGACATCGTCCTTGCCATCTCTCTCCCCCTATCGGCGACCGTTCTAGTAGACCTTCTTGGCCCGCAGCTCTTGCGACTGCTTCTTGAGGAGCATCACCTCTTCGGGCGAGAGGTAGTCCCACGCCTTCTTCATGGCGAGCTGGTAAGTCCTCTCGAAGAGCCGAGCAACACCGTTGTCGATGGCGTTGAAGTTGTCCGCAGTTCCCTTCCCCGAGCAATCAGCTTCGGTCGGCGGCAAGTCGACCTTCTTGATCCAGATCTTCTCCCCCGAGAGCGGCTCCAACATCACGAAGGAGATGTAGCCCGTCATCGCGCACAAGCCGGCGGACTGCAAGACGTGAACGCCGCCGCCCATCAGCTTGTCGCCGAAGCCCTGTTCGAGCACTGGATACGCATGCGGGATCCTGAGCGCCAGTCCGAGCTGGGTTGTGAGTGTGAGGTCGGATCCCTTCTTGTCGGGAAAGGTCATGCTGTCCAAGTCGTCGAACGGCCCGGTTTGCTTGAAGCCCTTCTTACCGAGAAGCTCCTGAAGCTGAGCGACAATGCCACTCCGGAATTCCGCCTCGACCCGTGCCCGCTGTGCCGATGGTGCGACCAGCCTCTGTCCCTCGAGGAGTGGAGCGGGAGCATTCGCGTCGTTGGGCTTCACGATGGCGATGGTGACATCGCTGGCCGGTGCCTCCCCGGGCGGGTACGAGTAGGTGAACTTGGGCGCGTACAGCGGCACAGGTGGCGGGGCGCTGGCGCAGCCCGCGGCGAGCGAGGGGACAAAGGCTAGGGCGAAAACAGCGGCGAGCTTGCGAACATCTGACATCTCCATCTCTCCTTCCATGACAGCGACCGAGGGTCTCCAAACCGGCGAAAAACCGTGCGCACTCCGCAGACAAGCCGCCTTGTGCGCGGAGTAGCTCGACCGAAACGGGCTTCGTCGGTACCGTGGAAGCATGCGGTATGGACCAAGCCATCGCCGACTTCGCTATCCACCTACGCGACCGGAACCGGTCGCCCATCACCATCGCCAGGTACTCCGACCTGCTTCGTCGGTTCGCTCGGTTTGCCTGCGCAGAGCTTCACCAGGAAACGATCTCTCCCGGCCAGATCGACAAGGCTCTGGTTGTCTTGTTCGTCCGGGAGGGCGGCGTGGCCGGGACCCAAGCCTTGGCGGCCACGCGGAACAGCCGCTTGGCCGCGATCCGAGCGTTCTTTCGGTTTCTGCTCGCCGAAGCTCGCGTCACGCGCGACCCGACCGCCAGTATCCACTCTGCCGCACTTCCGGCGCGGGCGCCCACATTCCTCACCACCGAGGAATTCACCAGGATCCGTCGCGCCGTCGAGGAGCACGCCTCGGAATTCTACCTTCGACGAGACCTGGCCATTCTGGTGACGCTCTGGAATTCGGGTCTTCGGCTGGCTGAGCTACTTTCTCTTGACCTTGCCGTCGTCGACTTCGAGGGTGAGGTGTTCCGGGCTGTCCGGCGCAAGGGCGGAAAGGTTCTGCCGGTCTACTTCAACGTCGACGTGACGATCGCCCTCCGGCGCTGGCTCTGGCAGCGCAAGGAGTATCCGAATGCCGCCGCCGAGCCGGCGCTCTTCCTGAGCGACCGCGGCCGGCGTCTCTCCCCGCGCGCTGCGGAAGACTTGGTGGCGAAGTACGCACGGCTCGCCGGCATCGACAAGCATGTCACCCCGCACGTGCTCCGGCACTCCACCGCGACGGCTCTCATTCGCGCCGGAAACGGGATCGAAGTGGTTGCCGATGTGCTCGCCCACTCATCGCTGGATACGACGAGACATTATGTGCACCTTGTCGGTGAGCAGGTACATGCAGCGGTGGCCTCCCTGACCCAACTTCCCCGATGCCGGGCGGTACGGTGATCATCTAGTGTCCCCTTGTTCACGCCTGTGGCCCATCCGCGAAGACAAAGCGGTCCCCCTCGACGACCTCAACGACAACTTGCCCACCTACGACGATTTCCCCCCACCAGGTTGGAGTGAAACCAGTCCACCAACTTCACGCGCAGGACAGCCACCAGGGAATTCCCCCCATCCGACAGCTCCGACAGCCGCGGACGCGGTCGCCGTAGCGAAATCGTAGTATCATCGGGAGGCCGACCCGGCGACGCCCGAGCCGCTGAAAGGCAAACAGGAAGGTGGAGACAGAACTATGTTGTACTTGAAGCGTATTTCGCGATTCTGGCCAGCAGATGTGGCGCTCGTCGTGGTCAGTTTTTCTTGGGGCGCAAGCTGGTCTTGCCAGCTTCCGTGGATGAACTGACCATATGCGGATAAGCCGCGTCGTCATCCGGAACTTTCGGTCCTTCGAGCACCTCGACGTGCCTCTTTCGGCGGGCATCACCTGTCTGATCGGAGAGAACAATACCGGCAAGAGCAATTTCCTTCATGCGATGCGGCTCTGTATCGATGCCGGACTGTCATCCACCCTTCGATCCTTGTTGCCGACGGACATCCATTCGACCGTCGACATATCCAACCCGAACCACGTTCTCATCGGCCTAGAGATCACCGACTTCCAGGGCAAGATCAATGAAGAGGCCCTTGTTGGCGCCTGGCAGTGCAAGCCGGGCCTGGCCCGCGTGATCTACCGCTACCGCCCTAAGCTCGCCGTGCGCGAGGATCTCGAATCCGGGGAGACCCAGCCGGGCAACCTGACCCACGAAGACTATCACTGGGAAATCACCGGCGGTGGCGATCCGGCGGACGATCTTGCCACGATCGAATGGAGCGATGATGTCGGCTCGTCCATCCGCTTTGCCGACCTCCAGTCCTTCCTGGTGGTCTTCCTTCCTGCACTCCGCGACGTGGAGGCAGACCTACGCCACTTTCGCAACTCGCCGCTTGCCCGGCTGATCGCCGCAATGGATATCGCCCCAGCCGAACAAGAACAGCTTCTGCGAGGGTTGCGGCAAGCGAACCAACAGATCGCTTCGGCGCCGACAACCGGTGCGATCGCCACGGCCGTCGACGGGGCGTTCAAGAGTGTGACAGGGCCGGCCTTCAGCATGGACATCACGCTCGGCCTAGCTGAACCGTCTTTCCAGTCGATCGTCCGCGCCATGCGCATCCTGCTCACGAGCACCGCCATGGCGAACTTCGATCCGTCCTCGAATGGCCTGGGGCTCAACAACATCCTCTACGTCTCGATCCTCATCGAGTACTTCAACCGTCGCCTTGCGCAGCAGAAGTCTGCCGGCCAGATCATCCTGTTCGAGGAACCCGAAGCTCATCTGCATCCACAGCTACAGCTCACGCTATTCAAGGCACTCAGTGATCTGCCGTTTCAGTCCATCCTGACTACCCACAGCACGCATATCACCGCAAACGCGGGCCTCGCCTCCTATGTGGTTCTGACGCAAAGGAGTGCGCCGGCGGTCGCGTCCTCAGTGCCCGCCCGCGACGCCCAGCTTGAACCCGTTGAGATACGCGACCTGGAACGCTACCTCGACGCAACTCGCTCCAATCTTCTCTTCGCCCGCAAAGTCATGCTCGTCGAAGGCCCCGCCGAGCTGTTCCTTATTCCGGCGCTCTTGAAGAAGGTGAAGGGCATCGACCTTGAGCGCGAAGGCATTTCCGTTATCCCGATCTATGGCGTGCACTTCGACATCTACGCGAAGCTCTTTTCCGCGGATGCGTTGCCCAAGAAATGCGCCATTATCACCGATGGCGATCTCACGCCCAGCGACGCCAGTCCCGGCCTAGAGGGCGAGGACGACTTGCCAACGCCACCCGATCTGGCGGCGTTGGAGAACGACTTCGTTCGCGTCTTTGCTTGCAAGACCACGTTTGAACGCGCCCTCACGCTCGGGGGGACCCTCGAAATGTTCGCCCGCGCGGCAGACGATGTTGGGGCAAGGACCGTGGCGGAACGACTACGAGACGGCCTCAATGCTCTCGCTGGCGTCGAAGCTGGCGGCAACGCGCGAGACACCATTCTATCGCCGTTGCGGAAATCCGTCCTCAGCACCGCCAAGCGGGTCGGGAAAGCCCGTTTCGCCCAGATCGCGAGCCGTCATGTCGATGCTGCCACGACGATCCCGAAATACATCGTCGATGCTGCGCAGTGGCTGGCCTCGCCATGAAGCTGACAGACGAGCAGAGGGAGGCGGTCCGCTGCGACGACGATGTGATGCTAACCGCCTGCCCCGGCAGCGGCAAGACCCGCGTCATCATATCTAGACTGTCGCGCGCCATCGATGCCGTCCGCGACACGTCTCGCGCGGTCGCGTGCATCACCTACACGAACGCCGCCGTTCACGAGATCGAGGCACGGCTCCGGCACCACATCCAGCCGGGCGATGACTTGTATTTCGACATCTGCACGATTCACTCGTTCTGTCTCAACCACGTCTTTCGGCCATTCTGCCACCTAGTCGAAGGCTACAAACGCGGCTTCAAGGTACTGACACCCGACAGCGCTGATTTCGAGGAGCATGTGACCGCCGTGCTGGCGGCACATGGGAGGCCGACACCTGACCTGTCCGACCTGGAGGACTTTGCCCAGCTCCGCGTCAGTCCTGAGGGAGAGCCCTACGGCCATGCGATCGAACACGGCAGGCTGAATCCCGAGATCGCAAGCGATTTTTGGAAACGCGTCCACGAAGCCGGGTTCATCGACTTCGCGAACATCATCTACTACGCGTTCGTCCTGCTTCGTCGACGGCCGGAGATCCTGAGCTACATCTCGGCCAAGTTCGCGTGGATCTTGGTCGATGAGTTTCAGGACACGACCGATCTTCAGGTGGAAATCCTCTCTCTCATCGCCGCCACCAAACACACGCGGTTCTTTCTCGTGGGCGATCCTTGCCAGTCGATATTCCGCTTTGCGGGAGCGCGGCCTGATCTTGCCGACCGGTTCGCGGCACGCATTGCAGCGCGCACCGATCTCACGCTGTCAGGGAACTTTCGGTCAAGTCCCCTGATTGTTCATCACGCAAATCTCCTGTACCCACGCACGCCCAAGATGACGGCCGTCGGCGCCGCGAAGGCATTCTCCGAAGTACCGGAATGGCGGCACGGGACCTCCGCCTTCGATGTTGTCACGGACTATTTCTTGCCGGCTTTGGACGCCCTCGACATCCCGCATGGGGAAGCGGCGGTTCTTGCGCCGACATGGTTTTCGCTCTTCCACCTCGGCCGGCGTCTGCGCGAGTACGGCATCAGCATCGTCGGCCCAGGAGCCCGGCCCTACCGGCGCAACCGGCAGTTCGCGCCGCTTGCCGAACAGATCTGCGGGTACATGATGGAGCCACGCCCCGAAGCCATCGCCGGTATCGAGCGCACACTCTTCAATACGGTCCTCGACATCACCGGCCGCGCCTCATTCGACATCTACTCCTACGCGGGCCGTATCACGGTCTTCCGTTTGATCTACGAGGCGCAGGCGCTTCACGCTGCCTACCCCGCTGCTATCGCCTGGCTTGGGGCCGCAGCCAACACGATAACGGGGATTCTAATCGAGGAGGGATACCTGAGCCGCGCCGAACAGGATTTCTTTGCGATGTCAGTCGAAGAGATGAAAGCCGACATGCGCAGCAACCAGGTCGATCTGGACAACCTCACGATCGATGACCTCGGCATCTACGCGAGCCCACAGGCCGCCTTGAAGCTCTCGACATTGCACAATGCTAAGGGCCGAGAATATCAGGCTGTCGCCATGATAGATGTCCACGAAGGCAGGATTCCCTTCCATCAGTGCCGAACCCCAGAGGAGATCGAAGAGGCGAGGCGTCTTTTCTACGTCGGAGTCACCCGTGCGAAACGGATTCTGCTCTATGTTACCGACGGATCTAACTCACGCAACCAGCCCTCCAGATTCCTTCGGGACGATGGCCTAGGCATCTGTTGCTGCGAATCGTCACGATAGACCCTCTCCTCGGCCTACGCCAGTGAGGCTGACGGCACCGGTGCAGAGGCAGTAGTAGAATCACTGAGCCGATTCGCGCTGAACGGCAAGTCTTCCCAAGCAACCGTGATGGGAGCCGTTCAGGTGGGTCGACGCACGGAGCGGTTTGGGCGAAGGCCTTGCGGGGCCTGGCGCTCACTTGGCGCTTGGCGCAGATGAGCGGGCATGGCCGCGACGCCTGGAATGGCGTACCCAGTCGCCCTCACCTGACCCGAGGGGAATCGCCAGCTGTGGATTTGATGGTAAGCGACTTTCAGGGCCGTTCCGCCGTGTCTATTCGTCTATTCAGGTGAAGACGGCTGACTGGGCTTGGCGAAGCTTCAAGCGTAGGACGGAGCGTTGTTTCTCACGCAAATCCGACGCTGGCTTCTCGCGGATGTTCGTGATGGGCAGGACGGCGTTTCGCGGATTGGGAGGCGCGTTGATTGGCGAGCTGGCGGTGCCGTCAGGCGAAGGCCCCGACGCCGAGGGGATCAGTGACGTGGCCTTGGGTTGCGGGAATGGCGGCCAGCAGGGGCTCGGCCGCATCAGGCGCTGGGGGAGTCTTGAGGATTTTCACAGCTGAACACTTGACTTTGGAGACGTGCCGTGCTCAAAATTCGTTTTTTGACCTCGCACAAGGCGGCTTGTGCGAGGAGTGATTGGCGCACGAATTCATGGGTTCCTCCGCGTGGTTGTGCAAAAGAGAATGGAAGCGCCCCTGATCGGGTGCAACATCGACTTGATGTGCGCTCAGTAGCATCCTCATCTCTGGGTCCGCCGTGATGGAGCAAGACCGACCGTGGACGAAATCTCCTGGGATCGAATGGTTCCTCCAAAGGGAATGGTGCCGGGCGATTCGGGATGCTTTGCCCTCCTGCATGCTTCGCTGTCACCCATTCTGCATGACTGTCTGAACAATCTTGTTGCTCGCTTCCGGTCCGACATCCTTAATGCTACCTCAGCAAGAGCATGACAGCCGAGCGGGTCCTTCTGGTCGCATGCTCGTGACGCAGCCTTGGCTGCCCGCTCTAGGTCGTTTCCCGGCAACTCGACCAATTTACGGGCAAGATTCGTGCATCCAACTGAAGACCTCAAATCACATGAACGCTCGAAGTATTGAAGCGATTTGCCTTCATCCGCGGGGATCCCATACCTGCCATCTTCATATAACCGCCCAAGGTTGTTGCAAGCGCATCCAGACCTTCCATCGCATCCCAGGAGGAACAGGTGCTCGGCACGGTGGAAGTCCCTGGCCACGCCAATACCCCGATCATAGAGTAGCCCTAGCGCACAGCAGCCCTCCGCATCCCCTCCCCCACAGCCCTGTCTCATGTAGGCCGCGCCTGTCGAAGAGTTGGCGATCCCTGGTGCACTCTCTAAGTAGAGATGTCCAAGCCTGGTACATCCTGCGGGCTCACCTCTCTCGCAGGCTTTCCGCAATGCTTCGATGGCCAATTCGTGATTTGCGTCCAGAGCCAACCCCTTCGCATACCTCACCCCAAGATACAAACATGACGCCGGATCGCCGCCCTCACAGCCCTTCCTGTAGAGCGTCATCGTGGTCTCGGGGTGCTTCTTCTCTAGTCCCGTCGCAGACTGGTATGTCCCCAGGTTACCACACGCCGTCGCCACACCGCCGTTGCACGCCTTGACGAACAGTTCCGCCGCCTTGTTATCATCTTGCCGTGCTCCGTTTCCGTCCGCGTAGAGGACGCCCAAGGAATTGCAGGCGTCCAAGTTCCCCGCCAGGCACCCTGTTCTCCACAGCGAAGCCGCACGCTCGGAACTCTGCATAACGCCCACTCCATTCATGTAGCGTAAGCCAATTTGGTGGCAAGCGGATGTGTCCTTGGACGTGCATCTGGCTTCCAATGCCTCCGCAGAGACCTCCCCTGTTGCGGCTTCAAGTGCCGATCCACCTTGAAACCGCAGTTCCTCTCTTCGGGGAAGCGGTGCGGTGCCTTCTTTGGACACCCTGTCCAAGGTTATGGCGAGAGTCTCGCTCGACGCTCCACCCACGGACTGACCCACCAGGGCCTTGTTACCCACTTTGAAGACAGCGATGACCCCAACTTCGTCGGTCTTGCAGCGAGTCCTTCCGCCACACGAGAGATCGATGTCCAATGGAAATGGTGGAGGACCAGAGAAATGACGCTCGAACAGACACCGGAATTCAAAGCCTGGGGGACCGCAGAATACCCCGACGCTGGCCTTCTCTGCTGCTCCGGCGATCTTCCTCAGGTTTGGAACAACACGAATCACGCCCCTCATCTCTTGTCTCGATGGAGTTGTGAGCCATAGGCGGGGCGCGACAGCATAGGAGGGCATTAGCCAAGGATCAAGTAGGCCGACAACGAAGAGCGAACCGCGCTCCTCACGTTTGATGTTTGCGACACGCAGCCCCAAGTAGTCGATGTCTCGCGCGTCTATCCCCGCCTCCTGCAGTCGGGTGAGGTCAATCTCCAAAGGCTTCCAAAGTGCACGCTCAACGACGATCTGTTGGGCACTCGTATAGCCTTTCCTATCTCGCACGATCAGGAAGAACTCACGGCTGGCCGCGGTACCGTCGTAGAAGAGGTGAGCGACAGCCCCGTTCACCTTTCCGCCTTGCGTCAGGTTACCACGCGCCGGAGGAACGTCTGACCCGATTTCCTGCTTAGGCTTCAAACCGTTCCACTCCAACCACACGCCATCAGTCGTGCGAAGGGGAGAAGTGCTGTCCGAATACGCTGCAGTTGTCATCTCAGGGTAGGGGGCCTCCTCCTGCGCCACATGGACAGAAGCCCTAGAAGCCGGGTTCTTGCTCCTGGCCATGTAGCGTCGAACGACATGCTGGTAGAAGAAGTACGGTGCCAGGAGCGCAACGATGGCCAGGAGCACGACATACCATGATCGGAGGATCCGTTTGACGCGGCCCTTGACGAACGACGCGAATGCTAAGCGCCCATCTGGGCCCCCCTTGTCGACCAGCGATCTGCTCAGAGGGGATCCGGTAGATGTGCGGCGTTCCGATTCCGCCGACCGTGATCGCCGCATCTGGTCATCGCAAACGAGACCGCCCACTTTGGCGGGAATGGCGCCACGCTCGGCGAGGTCACTGACCGGCGCTTCTCCAGGACTGGCTCCAGGTTTCGGCCACGCGTCAGGGATGGCTCGCGGAGGATACAGTGGCAGTCCGGGCTGAGCAGCCTGTGTCTTGGGGTGATGCTTCAATCGCCAACCGAGATGGCTGAAGGCATCCGTCAGATTCGTGATCGGGACCACCCTGACCTTCAGTTCCTCCATGCGAAACGACTCTTCGGCCTCCTCAAGACTTCCAGTCGGCACCAGAAACTCACGTGTCCACGGACGCTCAAGGGCAAGTGCCCTGACCTTCTCCCTTATTGCTGCGCCACTCCGTTCAATGAGACCATTCCTATCGATCGCTCCAGTCGCAGCCGTTGTTGGCGGTAGTTCTTCGTCGAAGAGGACAGCTGTCACTGCCAATGCTAGGGGAAGCGAGAATGATTGGTCGGCAGTCAGACCTTGGTCGCAGGTCAGTCGCATTCGAATGGAGGCAGGGGCCTCTGCAGAGCTGAGCTGCGGTTGGACTATCTTCTCGTAGAGATATGCGAGCGCGGTGTCGACTCCATCCGACCAGGAGTGCAGTCCGCCAATTAGCGAGAGAGGGAAGCCAGCAGCTGTGCACCGAGAGACGTCCTCATTGTCACGCGATACCCTAACTTCGAGCTCTAGCAGATAGGTGACATCACCTGCAACCACAGGAATTGTGGTATGAACCGTGTCCCTGGCCTCTGGGGGTAGATGAGGCATGAAGACATGCTTCCTTTGTTCCAGTGCGCGCGATATGTCTGCAAGAAGAAGCTTCTCGGCCAACACTTTGCCTAGTTGTGTCCACTGTCTGAGAATAGCTTCCGAAGGGCGATCTTCCGGCAGACTGCTGAGCGCCGAGAGTACAGCATCGCGGTAGGTTGGCTCTGGTCGACGCAGGTAGTCATCGATTGCGTACGCAATAGCCCCTCGTTCGATTCGATCGCGAAAGTCACTATAGGCCAAAGGCGTGGCGACTCGCGACATGAGTCGTGGATCCTAGGTGACCTGGAGCCCTATGGCCCGAGCATGGAGGCCAAGGACGATCCAAACAACTATTACGCAACCTTTGGCGCTGTCGTAGGAGGCTATGTCGAACTTTCTGCTCGGTGTTGCCGTGAATTGCTCCTGGTATTCGTGCGGGACCATCCTATCGGGCGAGAACACACCAAGCTGGTCAATGGCGATTGATCCGGGAGCAGAGATTTCGATGCCTATTCTTGCGTCCTTTATGTATGCAGTGCCCATCAGTGGGCTGGGTAGTTGCAGGTCGACACGGGGGCTCACGTCGAGCAGTGATACGAGTTGCACCTTTGGCAGGTCTTGGGCAGCGCGTGCCGGCAGTGGAACTGGTGCCGGAAGCACAACCTGTTGGATTGACGGAAGGTCGTCCTCGGTGAGGAGAAGAGCGCTAGGAGAGACGGGAGCGACCGCCAAAGGGAGCTGGTCAAAATACTCGACGATTTCCTCGGCTTCAGGAATGTGCTTCGGACTCATTAGATGGAGAACACCTTTCTCAGAATGAGATCTGCCTTGGCCAGCCGTTCTTGGTCGACGTCATCGTAGCGATCGTCACGCGCGACCTCCCCCTTGTCGGGGTTAAGTGTTTGAAGAGTCGTGGGGACCAGGAGAAGCTCTGGACCCCTCCCCGATATGAGCACGTCGAGTTCGCTTCTGCGCTCCTTGATGAGAGTTGATGGAACCGCATCGACAACAAGAGGACAGCCAAGCCAATTGCGCTGGTTGAAGGAAGCATGTGACATTGTGACAAAGGTGTTGACACCTTGCCGGATAACGTTGCCGCGGCAAAGGCCTCTGACAATCATTCGCCTGGCTTCACGGCGTCTATTCACGTCATCAACAGTTATCGGAGGGACTGCGGCCAGGTAGTCGGTTTCGTTCCAGAGGTAGCTGGAGAGTGCCGATCTGAAACAGGCTTGAGTATGGCTTCCCCGCAAGAAGCTGCTGAACTTCGCCTGGCTCAGGTCTCCGACTCGAATCCGTCGGAGCACATACGGCATGAGGATGCCCACCCGTGTCGAGCCATTCTCTTCGGCCCAGGAGAAGAGGCATTCGGTCGGGCGAATCCCATACTTGAGGTTGGAGTCGTCTGTTCCCGTCGAACGATGCGTGCCCACCGCCAGAGTGGTGATGCCATCTCCTTGGAGGGATGCGGTGTACCGCCGAGGAAGCACCACAAGGTGCGGTTGAAAATGCCCTGCATACGACGCGAGGATGTGGATTGCCCCAGGACCCAACTGATTAGCGTTCATGCTTGCTCGGTATGATAAGAAGAAGCTCCCAGACGCGGAAGTGGTGGGAGCATTCTCGTTGCGTTTCTTGCGTGCCTATTCTCCTTCCCATTCCTCCGAGGGGAGGTCTGGTACTTCGCGGGACACGTCATCGTGGCTGCAATGGGATAGACACATGAGCGAAAGGAAAACGGCGTAGGTTGCGACCGAGTCTTTCTCGGCGGCCGCCCCATTCTCGAGCTGAACTCTTCGTTCAGCCTGGCGCCAGGCTTCATCCGCATCAGGTTCTCGGAGCGTGCTCATCTTTCTTTCCTCCTCTTCACGGCACGCTGCGTAACCCCGCGGCGTTTGAGCTACCTCGCTCTGCCGCGTCATGGTAGATTGACCCCAGTTTTCTCGAACCGCCTGCGATACCGAGCCGCCTGGAATACCGCAAGGAAATCCACAAAGCTGAGCCCCGCAAGCCGTTCGACGAGTTCAAGGAAGCCGACCTCATCCAAGTCCTCTGCTCCGGCAAACTTTGCACCCTCTCCGGCTTCCCGCGCAAGTACCTGTCTTCGGCCTTCTTCTAGAAGCGTAGCACGAATGCCAGTGCGTGTCAAGCGCGTTGCGGCAATGTGATCGTCCGTGGAAATCGGTGGGCCCCGATAGGAGTATTTGTGCTTGCTGTTTCTTTCAACCATGGAGGGATTCCTCTCCCTTCCGCTTCCCGCAGGAGTCTCCTGCGAGTGCGGTGGACGGAGGTTTTCGCGCACGTCTCAGTGACCCCAAGATCATCCGCAATCTCCCCGTGTGAGTAGTCGCAGATGTGCATGAGGAACATCTGCCTGTCGCGCTCGGGAAAGACGCTAAGCCCCGCGTCCAGCATCGAGAGTTCCTCGCGAGCCATGACGATGTCTTCGGGCGACGAAGCCGTCGAAGCCACCGCCTCGATCGCGGCAAGGGGTGTTTCCTGATTGCTATGTCTATCCATTCGTCGGGCGTCTCGGCGCAGGTATTGGCGCGCCTCCCTGCGGCTGGACTCCCATGCGGTGCGCTGAAGCACCCTACTCAGCCAGCGGTCCGCGTCTGCGACACGCCTCCTTTCTCCCGTCCGCTGGTCGATCTTGATTCTGATTCCCGCCGAGACCCTGCCTTTCTTCACCGCACGGAAGAAACGGAGTCCGAGGTCCTGGATGATATCCTCGGCCAAGCCGCTGGCGATCAACGCCGCTCGCGCGAGAGCCAGGTTCAGATCGACCGCCGCGGGTGATGATGATCGCGCCTTTGCGACTGACTGCCTCGCCTTCCGGCTTCTCGGCCTGGTCAAGGAAGGGTTGCGCAGATAATTGACCGTCGTGACGTAGAGGTCAGGGAGACGGTTGAGCCAGATGGCCTTCGCCTCCGGCATGGTGAGCGGCGCACGGTGACCCATGGTCGGTTCCTTTCGTGGACTTCTTGAAGATCACCGTTTGCCCAGCGCCGCAGCGCTGCCCCACGAAGGCTTGATCCGACGGGTTCCGAGCCGCTATTCGGTTGTCGCTTCTAGGGTACGGGCTGGAGGCGGGCGGTGCAAGAGCATGTTCGCCTGTTACCCCCCAGCCCAGACCCCTGTTCGAGCTATCCGCAGTGCATGTCCGTCCTCCTTTCGTTTCTGTCCATCACAGGCTCCTATGCGCCCTCTGCGGAACTCGTTGCAGAAGATCGTCGATCGTGGTCCGCATGCCGCGCAAGCAATGATCCGCCACGGTTTCGGCCACACGCGCATGAAGGAGGTCAGGAGGATCCTCATGGGAAACGAAAGCGGAGAAGCTCGCCGCCACGAGCGGCCAAAACCACGCACGGTCACGGCGATCACGCTGACCCTCGCGCTGCTGGCGACAACGGCTGAGATCCACGCCTCAGAACAGGATCAGGTGAGTAGCCGCCTCTATGCGGTGCTCGACAACTCAGGATCGATGCGGCGAGCCTTCCGCTTCCGCCGGGGCGTCGAGGCACTTGAACGCTGGGCCGAGTCGGTCGACATCCACACGGGCCTGACCGTCGAACTCCTGGTCGCGGCTGACGAGGTCGTCCACTATGGGACGTTCCCGCTCCAAAGCGAGAGCGATCGGGGTGCCATGCTGGATCGGCTGCGCGAGCTGGAACCGGAACGCTCCAGCACGACGGTGTTCCGCAAGATAGATGAGGAACTGGCGTCCTTCGTGGCGCGGACCACGCGCGCCGACGAGCGGTTCGGCGTAGTTTTCATCACCGATGGCCTGAGCGACGTTCCCGCAACCGACCTTCGGCTCGCGGAGCTTGGCGACCGACTACTCCTCCTGGGTGGCGGCCTGTACGCCGCAGTGTCCGGCCTGGTTCCAGGGCAGGAGGAACTGCTCGACGCGAAGCAGGGCCAGTCTCCATCGCCACGATTTGAATCCCGCAGGTCGCGCAGTAGGTGCAGGCGCCTGTTCGGCCCGTCCATTGCTGTCGCAACGCCTCCGCCTCTTCGTGCCGAGGTCGACGAGCTTCTGCTGGGCGGCTCCGTCCCGGTTCGGTCGATGATTCAGGTGGAGAACACCAGCGAAATCGCCCGCGAGGTGCGCCTCCAGGCCCAAGCGCCCGAGGGCAGCACGGCAAGATTCGTTCCCGACGCGCTCGTCATCGCTGCGCGGGCGAAGGCGGAGGTCACGCTCGAGATCGAGGTCGTCTCTCCGCTCTCGGGATCGATTGTCCTTGCCGCCCAGGGACCGGACGGAGCAGTGGTCGAGACCACGCTCAACGCGGAGATCACGACTAGGCCGTGGCTCCTCGGCAATTGGGCGGCCCTCGTCGCGTTCGCGGCGGCCGCCACGCTGCTCTTTGCGATCCTTTTCCGGCTGAGCCAACGGCCGTGGTTCATCGTGCCGATCGGCCGCCCCGACCGAGGATTCCAGATCTGCCCCGACGAGGAGGTTCCCTTGAGCATGGCGGACCCGGGCTTCCCCTCGGGAATCTGGATCGCGCGCCGCCGGGGCGGCCTATGGCTGCGGACCAGCGACGAACCCGTCCGCCTGGGCGGTGCCCTGCTCCAGCCCGGCCGCGAGGTCCCGTGCCGCCTGCGCACGCCGATCGATGCGGGCGCGGCAAGCGTCGTGCTCGATCGCCGCTCGCGCCGGCAAGCTGGAGCCCACCCGCTGCTCATCGCGGGCGCGATGGAGCACGCGCCTGGCGGTAACGACTTGCTCTAGGCGCGCATGGAAGGCCAAGGAGGAACACGAACCATGGAGAACACAACCGCAATTGTCCGCCCCGGCAAGGGCGTGAAGCGAATCGTGCAGCTCTATGCCGGCGGTGGGTTTGCTGGGGAGCTCGTGCGAAGAGTCGAGTCGGTCCTCGCCGGTCAGCCCGGCATCGCGAGCCGTTACCTGGACACGGATCGGCCAGCCGGTCTGCCCAGCACGCGCTTCTTTCCCATCGAGCCACAGCACCTTCCCGAGGAGCCGGACGAGCGGCTCACCCTCATGCTCAAGGATATCGGCCTTCCCGTCGAGAAGTACCAGACCTACCGTCGCCAGACGGGCAAGGGCGGAGTGGCCCAGCTTCCGCAGCTATCGCACCTCGCCACGCTCTGGAAGCTCAACGACCTGATTCGCGCCTGCGAGGAGGACTTCCGCATCCTTGCCGCCTCGGTCGGGGGCTCCGAGGAAACGGTGCTCGCGACCGTGAGCACCGGTGCCGGCGGAACCGGTGCGGCGGCGGTCCGGAACGCCGGTCTGGCCAGCCGCGTGGTGTACCCGACCGAGTCCCACGTCTGGCATCACTACTTCATCAGCACGAGCCTGCTTCCGACCGATCGGGTGACCAGGCGAAACCGCGCTCTGGAGCACCGGCAGCTCGCCGAGCTCTCGGCGCTCATGAAGCCCGGAATCGCCCTCCGCGTGCCCGGCCGCCAAGCGCCAATTCATCGCCCCGGCCCAGATTTCATCTACCTGCTCGCCTCGAGCCCGGCGGCGCCACGCACCTTCGACGACGTCGCCCAGGAGCTCGCCGTCACTTTCCGGAACTTCGTCACACAGTAGGGAGACAACACCATGCAGAGCCATACTCAGACCGACAGACAAGCCGACACCACCTCGGGATCGCTCACCGCCCAGCTCACCAACGCCGGCCCGCGCGTCCTCGGGCGCCGCATGGACGGGCAGGGTTGCGAGGCCGTCGGCGTCGCCTCCATCACCGTGCAGGCTTGGCGTCCTGACCGGACCGCCGCGCTCAGGCTGGTTGCGGAGTGCCTCCGCGGCCAACTGGTGCCCGGTGCCGAAGCAGATGCGGAGAGGGCCACGCAGGCGCTCGCTCGGAACGTCCGCCTTACCCGCCAGGCGATCCGGGATGCGGTGGTGCGACCGCTCGTGGAACCCGCCCTCAGAGACATCGCGTCAATCCGCGCCCGCAACGTGGCTGGACTCACCCCTGAGAACGCGCGACCGACGGTCGACGGAATCGTGCGCCATACGCTCGAACGCATCGACCTCACGGCCGCCCAGGTCAAGAGCGAGGTCGGTCTCTGTTTCGGGCCGGAGCGCCTGCTCAAGTCCATCGACACCGCGATCGCCGACTCGGACGAATCCCTGTCCAACCTTCTGGTTGGTCTCGAGCGCATCCGCGACCGCTCGCTCGCCGAGGGCGAGAGCATCGACCGCGACATGGCGAAGGCGGTCGCCCAGATGGAGGCAGAACGCGAGCAGCTCCACGTGATCGCCACTGGCGTCTCGAAGACCTGGTTCGGCAGGTCGCGCCAGCTCGACACCCTGACAGCCGAGATCCAGACGACCATCCCCAAGATTGGGAACGGCAGGCTGGCGGCCCTCTACCTGCCCGCTGTCCGCGACGGCCTGCCGGCGCGCATCCAGGCACTCGAGGACCGCATCGCCGTTCTGCACGAGCGCAGAGACGCGCTCCGGCACGCCCTGGATGCGGTCGAGGGGATAAGCCGAGAGGACCGCAGCACGGCCAACGAGTCGGGCCGACTCATCCTCGTCGGCCAGCCCAGGAGCGCGGCCGCAATCGCCGCCGAGGTCGAGCGCCTCATGAATGCCTCCCGCCCTGCGATCGCGCGCGAGCTGCGGGACCTGGCCGTGTGCAAAGCTCCGGCCGAGTCGATCATCGCGGCCGTGCTGGCGGTCGCGAACCAGGCCGTTGCGGCCCACGCGCCGCCGAAGTCGCTCGACGACGCGCTTTTCACCGGGACGGCCCCGGCCGCGGTCGCGCGCGAACTCGACGCCATCATCGAGGGCGTGGCCATTCCCGTTGCCGTGGGCCCGAACGCCGACCGCGCCTTCTTCAGGGACTGCCGCGCCCTGGTCATGCGGGTGCCCAGGAATTCGCGCATCCCGGAGGTGCTGCGCGAGCACGTGCACTACCCGCCCGACCGCTTCTGCTACGGCGAGCGGCCCGACCGGATGGAGATCATCCTCGTGCAGGCCGGCATCGATTTGAAGGACACGGTCGTCCTCCAGTCGGGGCGCTCCTGGTATGACGACGAAGCGGCAGACCGCAGCTCGCCGCCGGTCAACGTCTACACGGATGCGTTCCTCAAGAACCTGGCCAGGCGGTCGAACGGGAAGGGCGAGTCGCCCGTTGTCGCGCCTGAAACCTGGACGGTCTGATGCTCGCTCTCCTTCTCGCGGCGGCCGGGATCGCCCTAGTCGTTGGCGCGAAGGACCTCGCCGGTCGGCTCGCAAAGGGGGTCGTAGGCGTCGTTCTCGTCCTGATGGCCATTCCCTGTCTGGTTCAATCATGCGTCTGCTCGCTGCGGGGCGAGGGCGCGGACGGTCTCGCCTCGGCTCTTGGTGGTCTGTCAGGTTTCGCGACCCTGGCCGCACTCGCCATCATCGGTTTCGTCGCATGGCGGCGCCGAGCCGAGCGAGCGCGTGCCAGTGAGCTCTGGGCTAAACGCAACGGGACTCCGCGGGCGAGGTCTCTGCCGGCGCCACCGCCTCCGTAGGAGAAGAGGCACTTGTCTTGGTATTCCGTCGGTAACAGAGCTTGAGCGAGGTGCATGGAAGGAAGCAGGAGGCGACAACATGATGCCCTGCAAGTTCTGCACGGAGAGCCTGACTTCTCGCGGTCTCAAGCAGGTTGGCAAGACCAGGACGGCAGGGACGCACTTCGCTCGTCGGTATCAGTGCCAGGATTGCGACGCTGCCATGGTTTTGAGCGGCGATCTGCGCAACCTCGATAGCATCAAGGAGCGATGGTTCGCCCCCGGAACCTTCCACCTTTCGGCTCCCAAGCGTAGCCGCGTCGAACGGGGCCCCAGCCCCAGGCGGCAAGAGGGTCTCGGCAACCCCTTCCACCGCTCTGGTGTATCCTCGCGCAACGCGCGGGACGCAGACGGACTCATGCGAGGGTTCTCATCCATACGCCACTACCGGCTCGACAGCGGCTGGGCCTTCCAGAACCTGAGGAGGGAGATCCCAGATGGGCACATCGAGATTCTCACGCCCATGCTGACACCCGGGATCCATCAGGTCCCGAACACGCCCGCGTGGCTTGTGCAGACTTCCATCGCGAAGACCACCTTGATCGCCACGTTCCACGGTTCGGATGCTCCGCTCTTCCGAATGTGGGTAGTCCTCGATGGGAGAGACCTGCCGCTCGTCGTATCTCCGCCGCGCAACCTTGATATCCCGTTGCCGGCCTGCATCCTCGAGACCTTGAAAGAGCAGCCCTTCGACCCTGTGGTGGGCTGGCTTCGCGATCTTGAGTTGACGCTGGCTTGGGCCTGGGTACAGCAGAACAACTGCCCCGGTTCCGCGCCCTCGGTTCCTGATCCCCGTCTGCGGGGAATCCTGCTGGGATGAGCCCGCCCTCTCAAGACCGGGGAATCCGATTGAGGTTCGGTTGTGCCAAACCACCGAGGCGCTTCCTTTCGTGGCAATGGCGATCCTGCCTCATGTTACGATCCATTCGGGGATAGTGCCCCTTGGCGGGAACACCCTGAATACCCGAACGACGGAGATAGACCATGAGACACACCCGGTTGCGGGATGACGTCCTCGACAAGCGCATACTCGAGATTGGTCAGGTCGCTGGGTACGGTGATCGTTCAGGCATGCGCCAGCGCCACGCTGCCCAGGGCTCCCGTCCACTCTTTGAACACCATCGAAGCTCCCTCCCATGCGCATGCATCAAAGAGCAACCTGGGAGGGAGCTTCGGGCGAGGAAGAGGGAGCGGAAGACGGTCACGCATCGGCGATCAGTTGCCGTAGTGGAGCATCCGGCCGTCTGCCACGACGACCCAGATATCGCTTGGCGAGGTCCCCCAGATACCTAGTGCCGGGGACGTGATGGTTTCCGCCGTGAGTTGCCGTGTCCAGTCCGTGCCATCCCAGTGCCAGATACGCCCCTCTGCGTGGTTGTTGTAGGTGCCCACGACCCAGAAGTCGTTCGGTCCGCCGGCCCAGATTCCGCTGCCGGTGCCATAGGCACCGCTGTAGTCATTGATGTACGTCCCGTACTTCGAGCCCCACGACCCCATCATGCTTCCTTGCGGGCTTTCGACGAACTGCCAGGCGCGGATCCCGTTGGAGAAGTTGTTGTTACCTTCGGCCCAGAGCTGCAACGCTCCGTCGCCGGCGCGCAGGCCAAAGGCACCACCTACGTCACAGAAATCGAATCCTGGATAGTCCGTCCAGGTCGTGCCATTCCATGCGTGGTACCCCCAGCAGCCGAGCACATAGATCTCGTTTGGGGCAAGATAGGCAAGCGCGCCGTAGTCGACGCTGCCCGTTGTCGAGGCGACGGACCAGGATGTGCCGTCGTAGTGAAGAATGCCCGCCGTGTAGGATGCGTATATGTCGTTGGCCTGGCCTCGGACGCTCCGAATCCCGTTCTGGCCGATATTGGGGATCGCCATCTGTGACCACGAGGAACCGTCAAAACGCCATATCATCGACTCTTCGCCCGCGCCGCAGCTGCCCCAGCCGCCAGGGCAGCGGTAGACCGACGCGTAGATATCGCTGGTGCTGGTGCCGAAAACGGTCCCAAGGTTTGCGTCGGTGAAATGCAGCGCTGTCGACCAGATGCCTGAATGCAAGTGATAGATCCACGATTCCGGGACTTGTCCGGTGCTCCCGTAGCGCGACGCCACCACGAATACCTCGCCGCCGGGAGCCGCCCAACACTGGCTGGCCGCGGCAGAGCTGGCGAGTGATGGGCCGCTCACCCATTGCCAGGTGGGCGCGGCCGTCTGTAGGTCGAAGGCCTGGACGGTTGCCTGTCCTGTTGCGTCCGTGATCGTCACCTGGATTGACGCGCCTTCCGCAAACGGTGTCGGCGCCGTCCACATGATCGTGCTCGTGCCGCCCGTCGTCGTCGGCTCGCCGAGGGCGCCCAAGGTAGTGGACCACGCGAACACCAGCGCCGTTCCGTTCGGATCGACAGCCTGGACACTCATCGTGACCGTGTCGCCAGCGGATACCTTCTCCGCGGATTGGTAGGCGCTCTGAACTTGCGGCGGAAGGTCGAGCACCGGTTCGGGCCCGGTCGGAATGGTGATACTGCCGACGTTACTCCCGCCCTTGCCGTCGTCAACCTGTACGGTGAAAGTGCAGGAGCTGCCCGCCGCCGCCCCCGGCATCGTGAAACTGGGGCTCTTCGCAGTGGTGGAGCTGAAGGCTCCGGAGCAATCGCTCGTCCAGGCGTAGGAAAGGGTATCGCCGTCGCCATCGGTCGCAACGACATCGAGGACCAGCGTCCCGCCGGCGTCTATCCTGGCAGGGGCGGCGACAACTTCGGCGATGGCCGGCCAGGTGTTGAGCGCTACGGCAATGGTCGCCTTGCCTTGACCGTGTCCGGTAACGACGGAGATCGCAATCGACATCTTGGCCTTGGCGTTATGGGAGTCACGTACCTCGACACTGACACTTGCGTCGCCGTCACTCGCACCCGCGGTCCAGGTCGTGGCCGCAGTGTCCACGGCGGAGAGCGTTCCGCTGTCCGCACTCCATGTATGGGTCAAGGTGTCGCCCGGGTTCGGGTCGTGCGCCGTCACCACCAGGCTGACTACGTCACCTGGGGCTACGGTGACAGCCGAAGCTACCAGGGCATCGATGATGGGAGCCGAGTTGTGCTTCGGGATTGCCGGCGCGACCTGCTGTGCGGTGATGACCACCGACACGGTTTGATTGGGGGTGATCGTCACTCCCGTCGCCTCACCATGGAAAAGCTCGGTTCCTTCGGAATCAGTCGCGGACAGCGTGAAGGTACGATCCAGGCCTGCAGGGATCTTCTTGATGTGGCCGCCCCAGCCTCCGTTGAACTTGGCCAGAGCGACGGTAATGGGAGGCGATATGCCTGGGCCAGTGATGGCTACGGTCACCGCGACTGCGTCCTCAGCACTCAGGGCCATCACGGCAAGATCCACTGAGCCCGTGGAGTCTTCGTTGCCGCGATTGCCTGAGCATCCGGCGAAGGTGAACATTAGCCCGACAAGAAAAGACAAGACAAGGCGTTTGCCGGTACAGTTTCTGGCCATGAGATTCCTCCTATTGGGTCCGTGGGTGTCGAAGGCGGCCAACCCTAGGTTGGCCGCTCGGTGGGATCGATCTCCAATCACTCCTACACTGTCCATAGCGAAGACCTGCGCCGGGCGCGGTCGGTTGTCGCTGTGTCGCAAGGGAAAACAACGTCTGCTCGCGCGACTCCCCACGCCCAGCGCGGCAGCACGACTCTATTAGATCGAGAGCGCCATAATGGCAAGCGTCACGTGTGCGTGGGTCGAGGCACGGTGGTGGGCGGCAGTGAGCATGGCCACAGCAGTCTGCTGCGCCGGGCTTGTCGCGAGCTAGAATTCCCGTACGCGGTGGGCGTGATGTCGACGGATCGGGTTTGGCGGCTCGATCGTCGTGGTCGGCCAATCGACGATAAACCTGTCGCGATCGAGGACTTTGCCGTCGGTCTTGGCCGCGAAGCCTTCCGCAAGACGATGTGGCGCCAAGGGAGCAAGACCCCGCTGTCGTCGTACTTTGCGCTGGAGCGAGTCCACATGGTACAGGGCGACGGCATCGACGAGGGCGAGCCCGAGCACGTCTGGCTGCTCATGGAATGGGAACGTGGTGAGTCCGCACCGACCAAGTATCATGTCCTCTGGCTGCCGCACACGTCGGGACGTCGCCTCACCCGCAAGAAGGCCGTGCGCATCGTCAACCAGCGCTGGCGAACCGAACGGGTGTACGAAGACCTCAAGGGCGAGCTCGGCCTCGATCATTTCGAGGGGCGTCGCTTCCGCGGATGGCACCACCACGTCTCCGTTGCCCTGGCTCGCTTCGCCTTCGTCGTCGCCGAGCGCGTCCGCGCTTTTCCCCCCTCGGCCCGAGAAGCAGGTCGAGACCGTACGGAGCCGGGGCAGACCCGAACGGCACTTCGCGGATTCGTTCATCACCGCACGCCTCGCGATCGCACACGCACTCGTCCGATGGCTTCCTCGCTGCCCCTTCTGTCACCGCCCCCAAATCTCGCCCACTTTCCCGAAAGCCCGCTCATCACCTGGTGCTCATGCCCGCACAACCTTCGCAACGCCACCCAGGTGACACAGTAATGATATGCGGCGATCGCGCCGCGCGTGCGCAATCGGAATCCCGCCGCTCCGCAGGATCAGTTCCACTCACGGCAGCGTTCGAGATGGCTTCCCTCAATCGCATTCCCGTGGTAGTGCTATACGCCTAGTGTGACCGTAGCGTCCGTCGCCGCGTGCAATGAAACACCTCAAGAAGGGAGCCCACAATGCCAGTCAAGCAGATCGGATCGTATCAGGTGCAGTATGCTTCGAATAGTTTCGTACCAAGAATTTGGCTGAAGGATACTGGGAATGCGAGCATCGGACAGCTGGTTTTCCGGCCCGATGGCGCCCCACTCCCCGCCGACAACGCGACAAACCTACATTACCACCTTTCGAACTTCGCCCACATCATGGATCTACTCCGAAACGAGAAGCCTCTCTACTACCATTTCGTAGGCGCCGGCTCCGGCAATGAGAACGCCATCCGTACTTCAGCCGAGCCTCAAGGAGAGGGAGAGAGAGCATAGGCTTGTAGCGCTCTGGGACGTGCCGAAGCAGGCGCTAGAAGCGATCCTGTCGATCCGCGGCTTGTCAAGAAGCAGCGTTTGGGGAAGACGCGGGTTGCGTCTTTGGCTCCGCTCGACTCCCGGGAAGCGCTGCTTGCTCGACACGTAGAGGGATTTCGATCCAGGTGGCCGCGGCATCCTGTGTGACTACAATGAACGAAAGCAGGTAGCTGGACAGAGCCAGCGCCGCGCTCGTCGAGAGCGCTGAAGCGCACTCTTCTTGGAGATCGGGGTGACACCTGGATTGTTGTCGAACGCGGTACGCACTGGGGCAGAGTCGCCGTCAATCCGAGTCGCTTCCAGCGTTGCAGGATGACTTGAGAAGGAACTTCAAGATAAAGGAGAAACCATGGGTACGAGATGCGTGATCAACGTTGACTTGGCCGATGTATGGGCACAGACGGGACGGAAGAAATACCGTCGCACGTTGGCCTGGGGCGACGAGGTCGATGTGACGAAGCAGACCTCTACGCGCATCGAGATCGAAACCGTGTATTTCGACAAGCAGCCTGACGGCAGCATCCTGCCCGTGAACGAAACCGGGTACATCGAGCCGAAATCGTCGGGCATCAACACGGCCGACATCGTGCGGCCGCGCAACAAAAACGATGTCCTCAAGGTGAACTACGTGGATGTCCAGCAGGGCGACGCCGCCGTCATCGAATCTCCCGACGGCAAGGTCATCCTCGTGGATGGCGGGGACAACCAGATGTTCGCCCGCTACCTTGCCGGCCGGTTCCGCGGCACTACAGCGACGAACCCCAGGGTGATCGAATGCATACTCGTCACGCACGGCGACGCCGATCACTTCGCGGGCCTGCCGGAGATCCTCAAGTCCGAGACCAACCGGGCGAAGCGCAAGCGGATTTTCATCCAGCCCAAACGCTACTACCACAACGGGATCATCAAGCGTCCCGGCAAGAAAAACGGCAAGCGACTGTCTAACCTCCAGCTGCTTGGGGCGACGCGCAAGGTCGGCAAGGACATGTTCCTCACCGGCCTCGAGGACAACCCGCTCAAGGTGCCGGACGGTGAGATGAACGAGCCGTTCCGCGAGTGGAAGAACGCGCTCAAGGAATACGACAAACGTTCCAAGATCGAGATACGGCGGCTGCAGTTTGGCGATGACGATGCCTTCGACTTCTTCAACCAGGACGGCCTGCGGATCGAGGTCCTCGGGCCGCTGGTGACGGAAGTAGGGGGCAGGCCGGCCCTCAAGTTCCTCGGCAATCCGCCCAAGGGGCCACGCGTCGGCCACGAGTCCCTCAACCTAGGCGACGAGGAATTCAAGGGTTGCTCGGCCTCGCACACCATCAACGGCCACTCGATCGTGTTTCGTCTCGTCTACGGCGGCATCAGCTATCTCTTTACGGGCGACCTCAACGACGAGGCGAGCCGGTTCCTCACGCGTGAGCACAACGCCGGCCGACTCCGGTTGCAGTCGGAAGTGTTCAAGGTGCCGCACCACGGCTCCGCCGACTTCTCCGGGGCGATGTTCCAGGCGGTCTCACCCGTGGTCAGCGTTGTTTCCAGCGGCGACGAGAGCGCGCGAAAGGAATACATCCACCCCCGCGCGACGCTCGTGGGTGCGCTGGGCAAATGGTCGCGCGTGCCGGAGCCGCTGATCTTTGTCACGGAGCTGGTCGCGTTCTTCAACGCCGAGGGCTGGTCGAAGTTGTCGCACCCGAAGACGAAGAAAGAAAAGGAGCGCGGCGACTTCTTCGGATTCAGCCGCACGGCCTACGGCATCGTGAAAACCCGTACCAACGGGAAGCGGCTGCTCGTCTACACCGACAGCGGCAACGTGCAGATGAAGGAGGCATACGCCTACGCGCTCGATTCCTCGGGCGTCCCACAGCCGGATAAAGTCGTGCGCGCCTGAGATCGAAGGGTGTCGTCGGCGACCATCCTGCCGTTTGCCAGGGCGGCGAGGCAGGATCTTGGAACCGCAGAAGGATTCCAAGAGTGCCGATCAGGCTCTACGTGACCGAATCCCGCCTCTTCGGCATTGTCGCCTGCATCCACCGTCGATATCGCAATACGGTACCGGCTCCTGTGAGCTCACGTTCACTCGGACATTTTTTCGCATCGAAAGGCCGCAGTTCTGCGATCTGCTCACGATCCGGCGACCGCACTCCGACTGCTTCTCGACCCTCACGTCTTCCGCAGCTTCCTGACCAAGTCCCTGAGCTGCTCGATCATCCCCTCGGCGCACTTCAAGGCGCGCTTTCTCTCCTGTTCATCAAGAGCATCAACGTCGGCCTTCGAGAAGGCCCGCCTGTTCCCCTCAAAGGCGAAGCTTTTGAGCGAACGGTTAAGTGCCTTCACAATGGCCGGCGTGGGCGGCCGGCCCCTCGCGTCCACCTTCGGTGTCTTGGCCCGCTCTTCAGCCACCACTTTTCGCAGTTCGCGATATGATAAGTCCTTCGTGGATACCTTGTTGGCGACCTCTTCAACCCTTGAGGGGTCCCGGAGTGGCAGGAGCGTTTCCTGATATGACGGCGGAAGCTGCCGGAATGCTCTCGCGGTTCCTGGAAGCCGGCGAAGCATCACCGCGATCCCAACCGCGTTGTTGAGCCACGTCTTCGACACGGGCAGCTCGGAGGTCGCGCATCTTTCCGCCAAGGCGCGGTAGGAGGCGTTCTTTTGCGGATTCCTCGACTTGGCGAGTTCGGGATCGCTGCTGAAGAACATGTCCAGCACGTACTCCCCGACGTCTTCCGCCCCCCGTCTCAACGTTGCCGCGACCTTGGCGCTGATCCAACCCACTGCCTCATCAACGAGCTTCGTGTCGACCAGTGTGCCCTTCAATTTCTCTGCGGTAACACTGCGACCTGTCTTGCCCGGCTTTTCCAGGTCCGAATTGGAACTGTCCGGGCGCCGGGACAGTTCGGTGGGCCGCACTATCGACGGTATGAATTGCCTCGCATCCTGGGCTTTCGTGACCACGCTCTTTCCGACCGATTCCATGCCAGTCCTCCTCGCAGACACGTAAAATTATGCAATATGTACGCCAGGCCGCCTCTGTGCCCAGAACGAATCGTGGTAGGGGTTTGAGGTGCGGCGAGCGCCTTGGGGATGGTCAGATCTGACCGGGCGCCGGCCGTTTCCGGCCAGTCCTACTGCCTGCTGCCCTTATGCCAGGTCCGACAAGTCAGGAACGTGGTCTCGGCCTCAACGATTGCCGAGGATGTCCAAGTGCCTCGGCGACAGGAGACAGGTGTGAGCTGTCGGAGTAGGGGGCGCGGTCGGCCGCAGCCCATAGTCCGACACAGTGGTCGTTCAGGCATGCGCCGGTGTCACCCCCTGGCTCCCGTACACATTCTGAACATCCTCTTGGGCCAGGGCTGGCAATGAATACAGCCACCGAAGCATTGAACCGTCCCCTTGACAAGATATCGCCGAGTGGTGCAGCCTTTCTTGTCTTGTTGCTCATTGAGGGAGTGAGTTTCTTTGCTGTGTATGACGGACAACAACAAGGGAGGAGAGGTACTCATGGCTGACATAGGTTCTGAACTGAGCATGGGCTGGTTGCCGGACTATCCTGACTTGAGGGATCACACGCCTGAGACGGATGATCTCCCGCAGAGGCGTAGGGCGCGAGGGGAACGGGATTCGATCAAGGGCATGCTAAAGAAGATCGGATTGGATGCCCCCGCCAAAGTGAAGCTGCAGCCCAGCGGGGATCTCCGGGGGTGGTGTTCGCCGATCGAGGACCAAGGAGCGCTGGGTTCGTGTACGGCGCATGCTGGCGTGGGCCTGATCGAGTATTTCGAGAGGAGGGCGTTTGGAAAATGGGTGGATGCCTCCCGTATGTTCCTCTACAAGGCCACTCGAAACATGATGCATGTGACTGGCGACACAGGAGCCTTCCTTCGCTCTACCATGGGGGCAATGGCGATATTCGGAGTCCCTCCCGAAGAATACTGGCCATATGTGATAGCCGGCTTCGATAATGAGCCGACCGCATTCTGCTACGCCTACGGACAGAGTTACCAGTCGATCAACTACTTTCGCCTCGATCGCGTTGGAATACCGAGAGACACTCTCCTCGCCCGCATCAAGGCCTACCTGGCGGGGGGACTCCCCTCCATGTTCGGGTTCTCGGTCTACAACTCCTACACACAAGCCAGCAAGACCGGACGAATCCCGTACCCCGCCCCTGGGGACAAACGCGTGGGCGGCCACGCCGTCGACGCGGTCGGGTACGACGACTCGATGAGAATCAAGAATGCCAATCGCGGAGCCGAGGAGACCGTGGGAGCGCTGCTGATCCGGAATTCGTGGGGCGAGAACTGGGGCGAGAAAGGCTACGGGTGGCTCCCGTACAAGTACGTGCTAGAGGGACTGGCCGTCGACTGGTGGTCGGTCTTGAAAAATGAATGGGTCGATAACGGTCCGTTCGAGCCCTGATGACTGGAGAGGATCTGCCAGGAGTGCGGTTTCCTGATCGCATCGAACGCGATCAACCCGTGCGGTCGGGGCGACGGGAATCAGGAACCTGGAGAGAGATGACGCCGCGTTCGATTGGATCGCCAAGTTGCGCTTCTTGAGGATCATCTCCAGGTACGCCACAGGGAGGTGTCGCCACTCCCCCAACACAATTGACAAATTCCAGTGGCGAGTGGTGGTGGCGCCCGCACGGTGCCCTTGCCGGCCGGCCGCGCTCGTCGTCCCATGACCGTCCTCCTGCTGCGCGTGCAGCAGCCTGGGACACTACTGCTCTGGGCCCACCGGATTCACGCACGCGTGCCGAAGGGACACTGGCGACGAAGGAGGTGCGTGATCAGCGACACGTGCTTGGCAGGCTCCACCACGAGTACACCATCGCTGCCTGAGCACCCGAGACGGGTGCCGGTCTGTGTCGCCGATGGCAGCGAAGTCGGTCTCGGGGCACAGCACCACCGTCTACCGGCATCCCCAAGCCGGCGGTTGTACTCGGCGGTCGAGGCGTGGCGGTCCCCGGCCACCTGGCGTGCGCCGACCACGGCGCAGGCAAGCCATCATCGTTTGCCGAATCCGACCGTGCGTCGCAGAGACGTCTCTGGCCAAGTCGTGGGATGGAGTTCTTGCGGCGGACAGCCATCAATAGCCTGGGCCGGGCCTTGATGCGGAAGTAGGCTTTCTCCTCGGCGATCGTCCGCATGATGGCGGTGCAGTCACCCGCCGAATCGATGCGCA
>JAFGQA010000233.1 GCA_016935885.1 Phycisphaerae bacterium
GCCTCCTGCCTGACACGATTCAACTAATCTTTACTGTGTGAAAAGGATCATTTATGGCTGAAAAAGCGGGACGTTTTGCGATCATTGAGCAATTCCTCGCGGACGGCATGAACGTGATGTTCGGCAACCCCGGCACGGTTGAACAGGGGTTCCTGGACGCCATTGACGAATACGCCAACTTCAAATACATCCTGTCGTTGCAGGAAGCCATCGCGGTCGGCATGGCCGATGGCTACGCCCGTGCCACCAAAAAACCGACGGTCGTGCAGCTTCACAGCGGCGTGGGCCTCGGCAACGGTATCGGCATGATGTACCAGGCGTACCGGGGGCACGCGCCCCTGGTCATCATCGCCAGTGAATCCGGCATCAAGTACGACGCGATGGACGCGCAGATGGCCGCCGACCTGGTCGGCATGGCGAAGCCCGTCACCAAGTGGGCGACGCGCGTTGTAGACCCGAATTCGGTGCTGCGCGTGCTGCGCCGCGCCATCAAGATCGCCGGTACGCCGCCGATGGGGCCGGTCTTTGTGTGCCTCCCGGCGGACGTGCTCGACGCGGCCAACCCCGAACCGGTCATCCCGACGGTCATCCCCAGCACGCGCATCGTGCCGCAGGATGCCGACATCGCGGCGGCGGCAAAGATGCTGGCCGGGGCGAACAAGCCGCTCCTCATCTGCGGCGATGGCGTCGCGCACTCGCGCGCCCAGGCTGAGCTGACCCGGCTCGCCGAGCAGCTTGGCGCGGACGTCTACGGGGCCGACAGCGGCGAAGTCAACATGCCCTACACCCACCCCCTGTGGAAGGGCAAGCTGGGCCACATGTTTGGGGCCAACAGTGCCTCGGTCGTCAAGGAGCATGACGTGGTCCTGGTGGTTGGGACGTACCTCTTCCCGGAGGTCTTCCCGTTCCTGGACCCGGATCAAATCTTCGCGCCGGATGCGAAGCTGATTCACATCGACCTCAACCCCTACGAGATCGGCAAGAACTTCACCGTTGACCTGGGCATGGTGGCCGATCCGAAACTTTCGCTGGATAAGCTCGCCGCCGCACTCGCCGCGACGATGACGGCCACGCAGCAGGAAGTGGCGAGGACTCGCCTGGCGACCAGCGGCGCGGCCAAAGAAGCGGCCATCCAGGCGGCGAAGGCCAAAGACGCCGCACTCAAGGACAGCGTGCCGGTGCAGGCGTCGGCCTTCCTGGCGGAACTCGCCAGGTACGTCGATGACGATGTCGTCATCTTCGACGAAGGGCTGACCACCACCTACAACCCCCTGCCCCGCTACATCCCGCCGAGCAAGCCGGATCACTTCTTCCTGACGCGCGGCGGCTCGCTGGGCGTGGGCATCCCCGGCGCGCTCGGCCTCAAGGTCGCCTACCCCAACAAGACCGTGATCGGCTTCACGGGGGATGGCGGCAGCATGTACACCATCCAGGCGCTCTGGACCGCCGCGCACTATAACATCGGCGCGAAGCTGGTGATCTGCAACAACCAGAGCTACATGCTGCTCAAGCTGAACCTCATGCAGTACTGGCGCGAGCAGGGTTTGCCGCCCAGTGCATTCCCGGAGTCGTTCGACCTGGGCAACCCGGTCGTGGACTTCGTCAAGCTCGCCGAGTCGATGGGCGTGCCCGGCGCGCGCATCGAGACGCCGGATCAAATCGCGCCGGTCATCAAGCAGATGATGGAAACCGACGGCCCGTTCCTGATCGATCTGGTGGTCAGCAGCGACCTGCCCGACGCCAGCAGCGGCAAGTAACAGCAGTAACCGGGTGACGACAGGGGGCCAGGTGGCTCCCTGTCATCGCCTGTGAGGCGACCCTACCGCGTATTATTGGGATACACCGTCCAACAGGAGAAAACTTATGAGTACGCCCCTTACCGAAGCAGAAGTCAAAAAATTGGCCGAAGACTGGTACAAGGCGCTCGACGTGCACGCCCCGATGGTGGACATCCTGCCGATGCTGTCCCCCGGCGGGCTGCGCATGGTCTTCCCGGAAGCCACGCTCAACAGCCTGGCCGAGTTCGAGGGCTGGTACCAGGGCGTGATCCGCATCTTCTTTGACGAGGTGCACACCCTCAAGGAAGTCACGCCGAGCATCACCGGCGAAACGGCCAGCGTCAAGATCATCGTCAAGTGGGAAGCCAGCAAGTGGAATCCCCCGGCGGCCAAGAGCGACCGCCTGATCATGGATGCCTACCAGACCTGGCAGGTCGAGCGGGCGGCGGATGGCAGCGTCGTCGTCACCGAGTACGTGGTGGACCGGCTCGAGCCGTACCCCGGCTCCGCGCCGCTCTAGGCCCAGGAACGCGATCATTACCCTTTTTTGTAACCGGAGGACAATGGATGACAACCCGTGCAGTGATTGAACAGTATTACGAACTGGCGAACGCCGGCAAGTGGGACGCCTGGTGCGACCTCTTCACCGAGAACTGCAAGATGGACGAGCAGCTCGCCGGGCACATCGAAGGCCGCGAAACCCTGCGCGGCATGATGCAGGGCTTCACGCCGAATGCCTACGTCAAGTTCCAGAACGTGCCCAAGCACATCGTCGTCGAAGGCAACCAGGCGGCGGTGGTGTCGCACATCTCGGCGATTGCCGCGCAGTACCCCGACGACCCGATCGAGGCCGAAGTGGTGAACTACTACCAACTCGTCGATGGCAAGATCGACTACATGGCGAACTTCCACGACTCGAAGCCGTTCACGCCGTTCCTGCGTCAGATCGGCGCGTTGGACGAATAATTTCTGCTGCGTCTGTTTGAAAGGAGATTTATCGCATGGCTGATTTCCCTAAGGTTTACACGGTTACAGGCAAGTTCATGGTGCTGCCGCGCGACCACGTACATGCCTATGTGGTCGAGCTGGAAAACTCGGTGGTCGTGGTGGACTCCACGCTGGCGTCGTCCAGCGGGCTGAACGTGCGCAAGGTCGCCGAATCCACCGGTAAGCCGATCGAAGCGGTGCTGCTCACGCACGGTCACCCGGATCACTGGGGCGGCCTGATCCACTTCGAAGACGTGCCGCGCCTCGGCTCGCAGGGCGCGCTGGACTTCGCGCTGGAAGAAGACCGTGTCAAGTCCCCGACGGCCTCGATGTACCTCGGTGATGACTGGCCGGAGCGCCACATCTTCGTGGATGAGATCGTCAAGGACGGCGACAGCTTCACCTTTGACGGCGTGAAGTTCACGTTCAACGACCTCGGCCCCGGCGAGTCGCCCAGCGACGGCATGTGGAGCTTCGAGAAGGACGGGATGCGTTCGGTGTTCATCGGCGACTCGATCGCCAGCTACGCGCACTGCTTTGTGCGTGACCTGCACGTCGATGAGTGGCTGAAGCTGCTCGACCGCCTGGAGAAGGAATTCAGCAGCGGCCCGCCGACCTCGATCTATATCGGGCATGGTGGCACGCCGACCGTCGTCCAGACGATCGAATGGCAGCGCGGCTACCTCAAGGCGTTTGTCGAAGCAGCGAAAGCCGCGCAGGATAAGATCGACCCGCCCAGCCGCGCGACGCAGGAAGCGATCATCGCCAAGATGCAGGCGTACCTGCCGGGCGAAGCGACCCTGTTCCTGTTCGACTACGAGCTGGACGTCTCGCTGCCGATCTACTGGAAGAAGTGGGGCCTGCTGAAGTAGGCCTGCTTCAGCGGACCACCGGCTTTAGCGGACTACCCGCTCCGGCGGACCTGTTCGCCCGGCAGCTAGTATTCTTTGGCTGTGTTTGCCCACAGCGGGGGCGGCTGTAACCCTACAGCAGCCCCCTTGTGTACTTTTCGAAAGAGTTTCTTGTAGCTTGGAGGATTGAAAAATGGGCATTTTGGACGGCAAGATCGCAATCGTGACTGGCGGCAGCTCTGGCATTGGCCGCGCGACGGCGCTGGCGATGGGCGAGGCGGGGGCGACGGTGGTGGTCGCCAACCGCACCGAGGCCACCGGCCAGGAGGTCGTGAAGCTGATCAAGGATGCGGGCGGCAGCGCGACATGGATTGGCGTGGATGTCACCAATCCCAAGCAGGTGCAGGCGTTGATCGACAAGACGGTGGCCGCGTATGGCCGCGTGGATTGCGCGTTCAACAACGCAGGCATTGCGGGTGTCCTGGCCGACACCGCCACCTGCACCCAGAAAGACTGGGACATCAACATGAACATCAACCTGCGCAGCGTCTTCCTGTGCATGCAGGCCGAGATCAACCAGATGCTCAAGCAGGAGGCGGGCGGCGCGATCGTCAACACCTCGTCGGCGGCGGGCCGGGTCGGGCTGCCGGGCGCGGCGGCCTACACGGCGGCCAAGTGGGCGGTGGAAGGCGTGACCAAAGCGGCGGCAGCCGAACTGGTCAAGAAGAACATTCGCGTCAACACCGTGGCCCCGGCCTTCGTGGAAACGCCGCTGACGGCGGGCGTGGCGCAGAACTTCCCCGAATTCGTGCAGCATATCTTCCCCTTCCAGATCGCGGGCCGTATGGCGAAGCCGGAAGAGGTCGCCTCGGCGGTGGTGTGGATGTGCTCGGACGGCGCGTCGTTCGTCACGGGGCACTCGCTCTCGGTTGATGGCGGTTACGTGGCGATGTAGCCGCGCGGCTGGTATTTTCGGTAAGGGCGGCGCGGGTCGTCGCC
>JAFGQA010000234.1 GCA_016935885.1 Phycisphaerae bacterium
ATCAAGAGACGCCGCACCTCTGGCTCCGTGAGTGGAATCAGGTTGTTGTTTTTTTGGATCGTGCCGACTTCGGCGTTGGGGCCCCAGGACCCAGCCGGTTCGTAACGCTCGCCCACCGCGCCGCTTGGAGGCCAAGCCGAAGTGGAATCCTCGCCCCTGGACCGTTAATCACCGCCGCGCCGCGTTGTCAGTGAAAGGGCTTACCTCCCCGGGGCCACCCCACCGGAGACTTCCTCTCTGCCCAGGCCGATCTGGCCAGCGAGGGCGAGCCTAACAGGCGAGATTCGACCGGAATCCGTCGCGCGAACGTGTCAGTTCTGTCAGGTCATTTGGGCGTGACATTTGCGGTAACGCCTTTTCCAACAACAGATTAAGCCATGTCACCCAATTTCGGACCGGCACACTCCAATATTGCGGTTTCGAGACACCGGCGTGATCGCCGCTGGCGCTGATGTGGGAGGTTACCACAGCTCTGCACGGCTCATGTCACACTGTGGCTCGCCGTCTCTGCACGCAGGCATGGCTGTCACCCGGCTTGGAACAGGACCGACCAGTTCACTGGGGCCGAGATTACGCAGGAACTACGGAAAGCTCGTTGCGAAGGGGAACTCCTCGAGACCACGAATCGACATGAGCTCGTCCTCTTGCGCACTGGTAAGCGTCCGGCTTACGTCACTGAAGTGCGTCGCGTAGTAGTACACGATCTCGCCATCGAGATCCCCGTAACGTTCCGCCAAGCGCAGAACGGTTTCCTCGTCCACTGACTCGCCGGCCATGAACCGGCGGAGTTCAACCGCAATCTGGCGCCGCGTCTCAACGAGTTCCTGCGTGGTCTCGCGCTGGATGTCGACGAGGCTGGTGACGAGCTCGGCCTGAATGCAGGCGCATGGCTGCAGTCCTTTCATTCCCACCGCAGTTCGGACAGAGTGCGCCGGCCCATCCCGGACAATTGTCTCGTCGTTGCGCGGAAGCTGGCGGGCACGCGAAGGTATGTCTGCGGCGGGTTCCGGCGCCGAGTCTTCGATCCCGTTGCGGTTGCTGTTGCGCCGGACGTACGGCTGGGCGGGAGGCTGACCTGTACTGAAGGCCCTGACGATTGCCCTTTCGACACTCTCATCCGGATCCCCCTTCTTCTTGGGTGAAGGAGTGCTGGAGCAACTCGCTTTCTTTCTCGCCCTGCGATCTCAGATCGTCAAGAAAGCGATCAAGGTTCGCACATATCTGCCCGAATCCACCGGCATCGTCCGGCGAGACATGGTCCAGTCGTACTATGATTCTCTGTAGATTGGCATGCAGCTCTGCGCGTTCGTTCCCTAACGCCTCTACTTCGCCAGCCAAATGTGGATTGGCTTCTGTGATCAAGTGCATGTAACCGCCGTGGTCTGCGAGAACCTGCAGACGAGTCACGTGGCGTTCAGAGGACCACGTTTGGAAACGCAACGTCGAGAGCTTGTGGCTGTTTCCGCGCCCCCGGGTCATCCACTGGAGCGCGATTCGGAGTGTTTGCTCGATGCCCAGGATGATCGCAAGCTCGACCTCGGCCTGCCGGGCGACCTCCTGCGCTTCGGTTGAGTTGAATGCTGTTGGCTCAGGATGCTGCATCTAGTCTCCGTTCGATTTGCACAGACTGAGGCCGCCGCTCAGTCATGTCCTTGGTCAGTTGGCACGATCCAAGCGCCCGCCGCGTGATAGCTCCATGACCGCACATTCATCGACTTGCGATCCGGCCCAACACGGGTCTCCATCCGCGCGTCGCGGCCTGGACCTGGGTCATACCCGCTCAGCCGATGACACTAAGCAACCTCTTGACGGTTTCGTTTACACGTTCGGGCGTCTCGAACGTCTCCGCCTTGATGGCGGTGCGGGTCTCATATACCCGGTCGTACCGTGGGGGAGATCGGACGCCACCCCGCGAGAGCGCCATTCCCGCCGGGGATAGTCCCACAGTATCTTCTACCGGCGAGGCCATCGGGGACTGTCTCGTGATCGCTTTTCCCATGCTCGAATCGACCAGGGCCGAGACTTCGCGACCGCCGATTCCCGATACGCTGTTTGTCGTTGTCGCATCCATGCGCGTCTCCCGTCATCCTTGTCGCAGGTGGATATCCCGCTGAAGGCTGACTCCAGTGATTCCGCCATGCCGACCAACGATCAATCACGCCTTCCTGTTGGACGGCCGTCCACCGTGATCGTCCTACCGCTCAACTTCCTTCTCCATTTCCGCTGGGCTTGGGTCACTTCCACTCCAGGTGTCCGCAGGTACGCTATCAGCCCGTGGCAAAACTGTGGCACCGGCGTCTCGCCGGTGGTTTTCACGGTCGGAAACGGCGCTTCCGAAACGCTGTTTTCCCTTTTGCCACGGGCTGCTATGGGCGAGCTGGTACACCTGTACTGTAGTGCCGGTCGTGAATACCCCCACCACGGTGCCGGTAGTCGGCTCGACTTCCGCTGTGGCCTCACGCACCTCCACGCCAGTGATCCGCTTGATCTCCTGCCGCAACGTCTCGGAGGCGTTGGCGAACAACTGTCGGTGAAAGTCTTGTACCTGAGCGACACCCTCGGGGCTTTTCGCCAGGGCCTTCTCAGCCTCCGACAAGGCCCCGTGCAGCGTGATTACCAGCGTGGTGTCGCTCAGCACCACGGTCACTGACTTGGGCGTGTTGCCCGTCCTCTGCTGCTCGAAAACACTTGCTGCCTGCGCAATCTGGCGCGCCATTGTTGAATTGGGATTGTCCATGGCGTTCCTCCCTGGCCGCTACGGTCGCCCACCACCACCGGCAGCGAAAAAAGCCGACGTGGAGACACCCGAAGGTGCTCAACCGCGTCGGCTTACTCTTCAACGAGCCACCCGGCACGGCCGGGTTGCCCTTCATCTAGTCATCTGATTTACATCCTGATCGAAGCCGCCTTATCGGTTCGGAGTTGCTCCTCTCAGAAGCATCGTTATGCGTGGCCGGAAGAGGGACGACAAGTGGATTGCCATTCCAATCCTGATACGATGTTTCTCAGATTGCCCGAAAGGCAAAGCCCCCCGGGTGAGTGTTCAGCCGGTCTGGCGGACGTAGAGCCGCGTTCTCAGGCCAGAATCGCCGGTCGTCCGTCCGCTCCCGCCCAAACTGGTGAGGCCTCCATGAGATCACAGGGAGAAATCGAGGCTGCCATATGCGAGGGCATCAGGCGTTTTGAACAGGAGTGCACGGCCGGGGGCCCGAAAGATATCCATTCCCACTTGATTGACGACCTTGTCGTGATCCGCATCGAGGGCGTTCTGACCGCCGCCGAACAGCACTTGGTCGGGCCGCTTCGGGGCGAAAAGGGCAGGGACTTGCTCAAACAAGTGAGGATCCCGCTGATCGAGACGGCCCGGGCGGTCTTGGAATCGATGGTCCTGGAGGACACGGGCGTCGAGGTAGTGAGTCTCCACCACGACATCAGCACCACCACCGGCGAAGGGGTCGTGGTCGGCGGCCGCTTTTGGCCCAGTTCGCGCAGAACATCGCCAGGCTCGCTGACTCATTCTTGTCGCGCCCTCTGTCCCGTCCACGACCAAATGATGGATGCCATGCACTTCGCGGCATTCGTCATGTCGAAGGAGAAGAAGGACCGCATCGGCAGTACCGAAGCCGTCGCATACCCCAGGAGCATATCACCGGCGAGCTGAGGATGAACATCGGTGCTGCTGAAGCCATCAGAGCCTCGGCGAAAACATGATGGGCGCGAAGATCCGTGCTACGCTGCCGTCCCTTCGGAGGAACGTGATGTTGCGCTGGACACGTGCCACGCGAGTGCTTTTCGCGAGCATAGACGACTCTTATGATGAATCATCGCCCGGGCTCTCGAAAGGAGATTGAACATGAAGCCAGTTATTAGGATGTTTCTCACAGGGCTGGCCGCTGTTCTGCCGGTCACGGTGACGCTCTATGTGCTGTACTGGCTGGGCAGCGCGGCGGAGTCTCTCCTGGGACCGGTACTGAAGATGCTTATACCGGGCAGCCTTTACTGGCCGGGGATGGGCGTCGTGGCCGGGCTGGTTTTGGTGTTCGTGATCGGCGTACTGATGAAGGCGTGGCTTTTTCGAAAGGCATTTCGATGGGGCGAGCGACTTGTGGAGCGAATTCCCCTGGTGAAGGCGCTGTATGGGTCCGTGCGCGACCTGATGGGCTTCTTCTCGAGCTCCGATAAGGAGATGATGCACAAGGCCGTCATGGTGACCGTCGGGAACACTCCGCTACGCCTCATCGGGTTTATCACGCGAGAGAATTTCTGCGACCTACCGGCCGGGATCGGTGACGACGGTACCGTGGCAGTCTATCTGCCCATGAGCTACCAGATCGGTGGGTTCACGACAGTGGTCCCGCGCTCGGCGGTCCAACCGATCGATATGTCAATCGAGCAAGCGATGCGGTTCGCCGTCACCGCGGGGATGAGCGAAGTGAAGGGAGGACAGCGTTCGCGAAAAGGGGCGTGAGCATCAATTCTGCATTTGGCGGTGTCGTCACTGGCTGCGTCAGGCCTCAGCAGGGGTTCGTTTCTTCACCCCCAGCGCAGCCCCAGCATCTTCACCATCGAGCGTGCTGCCCGCCCGAGGGTTAACCGCGGCGGCGGACCGCCGTTATGGTACAGCACGATCGTCGTCTGGTCGTCCTCGGCCGGCGCGCCGCCGCGCCAACGGTCGACCGCGTCGGTGAGCGTCTGGCCGATGAGGTGCGCCGTCTGCGGCGCGATGACCGACACTTGCGGTCCATCCAGTGTCGTCCCGTGAAGCTCGCGTAGTGCTGGGTGCGAAACGGGCCCGGCCGCCGCCCATGTTCCTCGCTCAGGTGCCTCTAGCTCGCCACTCGCGTTTGGAATCTGTCCTGCGGTGCGCTGCGCTAATTTCAACAACCCGGGCTCACCGAGCATCTCCCTGGCCTGATTCCGCGCCTCGGTCATCGCATCGGTGTAGATGATCACCGCGTCGCCCATCGCCAGCTTGGCCGCAAACTGCCGGTACTCGGTCGGTTCAACGACCCCCAGCGGCAGATTGGCAACCCGGGAGAGCCTGTAGCGGACACGCTCGGTGCGGATGGACGGCCCCGCGTTCGCCGCCGCTTGGTCCAAGAATTGCCAGCGGCCAGCAAGGTGGCTGTACCACAGCGGCCGTGGGTGCCCAGCGTTGCAAACAATCAGGTGATGCGTCGGCGCAAAGTACGTCGCCAGCAAGACGGTGGCAAACTTCTTGTTGCCGACCTTGTCGGCAAAATCCTTGTTGAGCGCGCGGGCAAAACGCGTCTGATCCAGCAAGTTGATATGTCTCCGTACCGACTTCCGCAGCCACTGCGCGAACTCGTTTAGATCCGGGCCGTGGCCGGAAATGTCGGCGACGACAAAGCGCGTTACGCGCCCCGAACCACACATCGAGACATAGTGCAGGTCTCCGCCGCGCGCGCCTCCGCACGGCCGGCTGTCGATCCACACATCCAGTCCAGGCGACGCGAGCGCGTGCTGCACGGCTTGGTTGCCGCCGAGAACCTCGAGACATTGCAGCGAATACGGGGCTTCGGGCGGGGGTGTCGGCGACTCGGGCGCAGCGATCGACGACTCAGGGGGTACAGCCGCAGGTCCCATCAGCGATGTCCTTCCGTCGCGGTGACGCGCGTAGCTTACCCCCTGGGCCGCAGATTCACGCTGCCCGGACAGCGCCTGCTCGTTATTTCGCATTCACCATCCGGTGCGCAGCAGGCAGCCTACATTGCCGCCTCGACCTCGGCGACCAGCATCCGGGTCTTCACGACCACGTCCGGCGTTACCGAGAAGCTGTCGATGCCGCACCTGACCAGGAACTCCGCGAAGTCCGGGTGGTCCGATGGTGCCTGCCCGCAGAGCCCCACCTTCTTGCCCATGCTCTTGCACGTGTCGATCACCTGAGCGATGAGCGCCTTGACTGCGCCGTCCCGCTCGTCGAACAGGTGTGCGACCAGGGCCGAGTCACGATCCAGGCCCAGGGTGGTCTGGGTCAGATCGTTCGATCCGATTGAGTATCCGTCGAAGAAGGGCAGGAACTCCCTGGCCAGGATGACGTTCGAAGGGATCTCGCACATCATGTACACGCCGGCCCTGACACCCTGGTCCTCGATGATGCCACGGACCTTCTCGGCCTCTCGCGGCGTGCGCACGAAGGGCACCATCACGTTGACGTTATCCAGTCCGAACTCGTCGATGACCTTTCTCATGGCCTGACACTCGAGTTGGAAGGCCGCCCGATAGCGCTCGTCGTAGTAGCGGGAGGCTCCGCGCCAGCCGATCATCGGGTTCTCTTCCACCGGCTCGAAGCCCTTGCCGCCCTTGAGCTTGGCATACTCGTTCGTCTTGAAGTCGGAAAACCTGACAGTCACCGGCTTGGGATAAAACGCCCCCGCGATACGGGCTACGCCGGATACCAGCCCGTCTACGAACACGTCCTCTTTGCCGACCTTGATCAGATAGAGTGGATGCTGCCCGATGCGCGAGGCGATGATAAACTCCAGTCGGGCCAGCCCCACGCCGTCCTGCGGCAACTTGGCCGACGCCAGAGCCTTCTCCGGAGACGCCACGTTGAGCATGATCTTAGTGCGGGTCGTGGGGATGTTCTCCAGGTTTATCTCTTCAATGTCATAGCGAGGCACACCCTTGAAAACCGTCCCCAGCTCCCCTTCGGCACAACTCACCGTCACATCAATCCCCTCGGAGATACTCCGAGTCCCGGTCTCCGTGCCCACTACGCAAGGAACGTCCATCTCCCTGGCCAGGATCGCCGCGTGGCAGGTCCGCCCACCCTGATCGGTGACAATGGCCGCCGCCCGCTTCATGATCGGCTCCCAGTCGGGGCTGGTCATCCGCGTGACCAGAACCTGCCCGTCCCGGAACTTGTCTGTCTCGCTGACGTCGTGCAGAACGATGGCGGGGCCCTGGCCTATCTTCATGCCCACGGGGCGTCCCGTAGCGAGGACCTTGAGCTTCGCCCGACCTTCCACCAGGAAGTACCGTTTGTGAGAGATGGCCCGCGAATGGATAGTCTCCGGGCGGGCCTGAACGATAAACAGCTCACGCGTTTCCCCGTCCTGGGCCCACTCGATGTCCATGAAGACCTGGCGTCCGTATTTTTCACCGTAGTGGCTCTCAATGATCAGGGCTTGCCTGGCCAGGCTGGCGTATTCGTCATCCGCCAGAAGTTTCTGTGGGTTCTGGATCACTTTCAGCGAATGGCGCAGAACGTACACCTCGTCAGGCCTGACCTCGCCCTGAACTATAGCTTCACCCAGACCTCGGTGCGGTGTGATCAGGATCAGGTTCTCGTTTCCGGTTTCGGTGTCGATGGTGAACATCACGCCACTGACGCCGTTCCAGTCGGCTCGAACCATCTCCTGCACCCCAACTGACAGGGAGACGTCCGCCTCGTCGAAGCCGCATCCGTGGCGGTACGACATGGCCCGGGCGGTGTACAGTGAGGAGAAACACTTCTTGATTTTGTCGAGGAGAACCGGAAACCGGGACACATTTAGGAAGGTGTCCTGCTGGCCGGCGAAGCTGGCCTCGGGCAGGTCCTCGGCCGTTGCCGAGGAGCGGACCGCCACGTTACGGGCGCCTTCCAGGTGGCCAAACGCCTCGGCCATCTCCTCTTCGAAGGACTTGTCCAGCGCCTGGCCCTCGATCAGCCCGCGGATCTCCGCCGAGGTGCGCTCCAGAAGGCCCATGTTGCGGTAACCGTCCTCCTCGAGCCTGCTGATGTGCCCGGCGATCATCTCCCTGACAGGCTCCATGAATCGGTTGAAGACGTGCGTAGTGATTGCAAACCCGTTGGGGACCTTTACCCCGTCCAGCTTGATCAGCTCCCCCAGGGACGAGTTCTTGCCACCCACCAGGGGCAGATCATCGAACCCTATGTCTTTGAACCACAGTATGTTCGGACCTGACATGGTAAGTTCTCCGTTGCCTCGCACAGTTCGGTGGCGCGCCGATGACTGCTCGCGGGCTTGCCCCCGGCGGCGAGACGCGCAACCAGCGGACATTTCCCATTTGCCGCTTCGGAGGCCCCGATGCTACGGGCGCGCCGAGCCCATTTCAAGGAAGGGTGGACATTCTGGCGAGGATGTCTGCCCTTGAACCCCAGATTCCGTCCATCCCGCCTCTCTGGATCGTTGGAGGGGCCGTTTGCCCCTCACGCCGCGCAGCACCAACCGTCTCCTGGCCGGAATCATCACGCCTTTCGCCTTGTCGTAGCGGTCACGCGGGTCGGACCACCGGCGGTGGCACACCGAACCACTGAATCCGCTCCAGAATCCTTGCGAACAAGTCACGCGGCACCGCCACCTCGGCCAGCCGCGACGACAACCAGTGCCGAATCAGGCTGGTGTACGTCCGCACCTCGAACGCGCCGAATCCCGCCTCCTGCTTGGCCCGA
>JAFGQA010000235.1 GCA_016935885.1 Phycisphaerae bacterium
GAAAACAGCGTTTCGGAAACGCCGTTTTTGACCGTGAAAACCACCGGCGAGACGCCGGTGCCACAGTTTTGCCACGGGCTGCTAAGCTCTGGCATCCTGAATGGCGTCGGGTTTGGCCTGTGTGCCGTAGCTGTGCGAGGACATTATGCGGGTTGAAAGCGGGCCCACCGGCGAGCGGAAGATACGAACCTTGCTGCTGTTTCTGATGATGGCAGTGTTTGCGGTGTACTTTGCGTATGATGGATGGTGGGGCTATCCGAAGCAGAACAAGGAAGAGCACCTGGAGCAACTGTCTTCAGAGCAGCGGGCAGCGGCGAAGGGCGCGCGCGTCTACGAGACGGTGACGAAAGAGTCTATGGCGGATGTATCGGAGGCGTTGAACAAGTTTGATACCGCGACGAAACGAGAGGCCTTGGAGGAGGTGTTCGGAGGTCCACCTTCCTATGAGAACTCGGAAGCCTGGTACTACTTCGGGCCTGTTTGCTGGATCAAGATCCCGCTTCGTGGAGGCAGACCGGGAAAACCACTCGTACAGTCCGCCGGGAAGAGCGAGACCGACATCTTCTGGCAGAAGCTGCTTGCCGTGTTGCTGGGTGTAGCATCATTGTACGTCGCCTGGCGCCTGGTCCATGTCGTGAGGACCAGGTTGATTTTGGATGAGAGCGGTTTGGTGTATCGAGGCAAGGGGCCAATCCCATGGGATGACCTGAAGGGCCTGGATAGCGAGCGATTCACCAAGAAAGGTTGGGTTGATCTGGTCTACACCGCGGGTGGCGCGGAACAGAAGGTGCGATTGGACGAGTATCACCTGGCGAAATTCGATGAAGTGATTGACGAGATCTGCAAAAGAAAAGGATTCGAGAATCCGTTGCCGGTGAAGGACGGCAAGCCGGAAGTGACTGGCGGCCCGGAGACGGCAGAGGGACGCGAGCCGGACGGGACGAGCCGTGGCAATGTGAGCGTGAGGGACGAGTCACGCTGAGCCGGAGGCTGAACTCGCCACGTGATGAGCGGCTGGCCTCGTTGGCAAGTCACGCGAGCTTGACCGGCCTGATCTTCTTAGGGGGTGGCGGCAAGGGGCCGGGACGCGATGGCGATGGGGTCGCGGGAGCGGCCACCGGCGATTCACGGGGCGATTCAGAGGATTGGCGGGCGTCCTCCTTGTGGTCGGGTGGAGTCTCCGGCGCCTGGGAGGGCTCCGGCTTTGCAAGCCGCGTCATTTCACATCGTCCGGCCATGACGGCCCCGTCGTGAATGATGATCTTGGCGGCCTTGATATCCCCGATCACGTGGCCGGTCGGGCCGACTTCGACGATCTCGTTTGCGAGGACAGGGCCGTGGACACGGCCGTGGATGACAACGTTGTTGGCAGTGACGGAGAGATTCAACCTGGCGGTGGTTTCGATGAAGATGTCTCCGCAGGTTGCCAGCGACTTGCCGGGATGCGCCCCGATGATTCGCAGGCTTTCGAGGGGCGCGCGCTTCTGACAGTGCGGACAGAACACCGAGAACGCTCGGGCGGGGACCTTCATCATCCCGCGACAGTGGCAGCAGCGAACGATTCTTGTTGATGAGTCGGTCGGCACGCCGTATCGTCCCCATCGCTGTCGGCAAGACGGTTCGCTTGAGGCTCGACAGGGCTGGTGAGGTTTGGACAGCGGCGTCGGGCTCGCGAGAACCACGCCTGCTTGGGGTCCTCCGCGGCGGACGCCTCGCAGCTTGGCACATCTTGGCAGGCCAGATTCTGTGCGCGACACGCGTGTGAGGCAAGGCTTTCCGTCTCTCCAAAGCCCGATTGGGGTCCGTGACGCTTCCGGCGGCACTCGGTTTTAGGTGCCACGGACGGCTTGTCCGCCTGTGCGGTCTCTGGTGGGCGCAACGGCATCCACACTGGCAAGCAAGCTGTCAGTGACGCCCACGCAAAGCGTCACGGACACGCCCGATTATCAGGCGAACCAGCAGGCGTCGAGAAACGTTCTAATCTTGATAGACGTTCTATGATGAGCGTCTGAATTCCTCAGTGCAGGATCACACCTAACCGCGTATGGCGCAATCGGTTACGCTGATCTGTGGCCGTGAGGATCGTGGTGGAAGCGAAGAACGGCCTCCGTTGCTGGTGTTAGGTAGATGTCTGGGGGCGGGCGGGCTGACGACCGATTGACATAACCTATTGTCATGACTCGCGTTGTGGGTGTTTCATTGCTCGGTTGTTGCCCTTTGTTCGGCGCATTCGCTTGACCACAGGCCTTGCGATCGATAACATGGTGCCTCTATGGAACGAACAGCGATAGCAGCACGACGGACGACCACCGAGCGGGGCCGGCTGGCCAAACCATCTCCAAGGAAACCTGGCAGCGCGGGGGGTGTCAAGGGCGGAGGGCATCTTCCCAAAGGCGGCACCGGTGCGCGTCGGCGGTCTTCCAGTGGTGGCAAGAAACGGGGTTTCAAGGCGATCAGGACGTATGCGTCAGCGCTGGCGTTCCTGGATGCGCAGGTGAACTATGAGCGCCTGCCACCGAGAGCTCAAGCCAGGGGCTTTCGGACGCTCGCTCGCGTGAAGCGGGTGCTGGCGGACCTGGGTGATCCGCAAACGTCCTTTCGCAGCGTCCATATAGCCGGCAGCAAGGGCAAGGGTTCCACAGCGACGATGCTGTCGGAAATGCTTCTGGGCAATGGGCTTACCGTTGGCGTGTTCACCTCTCCGCACCTGATGGATGTCCGCGAGCGGGTCGCGATCAACCGTAAGCTGATCTCCGAAGAGGATATGACTCGGCTCATCGGGCGGGTGGCGAAGATCGTACGGGGCTACGAGGAGAAGGACCACCCGACCTATTTCGAGATCCTGACTGCCGTGGCGTTTCAGCACTTCAAGGAGAAGGAGGTCGATATCGCCATCGTGGAGACCGGGCTCGGCGGTCGCTACGACGCGACGAACGTGCTCGTTCCGGAGGCCTGCGGGATCACCAGTATCAGCTACGATCACATGCCGCAGCTCGGGAACACGTTGGCGAAGATCGCCGAGGAGAAGGCAGGCATCTTCAAGGAGGACGTCCCGGTGGTCAGTGCGCAGCAGCCGCCGGAAGTGAAGAAAACGCTCAAGAAGGTGGCAGATCGAACCGGCACACCATTGTTCTTTGCGGGGGACGATTTCGCGTTTAGCTATCGGTTTGAGTCTTCCCGCGCGAGTGGGCCGCACGCCCGGATCGGCGTTTCGACGCCGACGAGCCATTTTGACCACCTGGTGGTGCCCCTGGTAGGCGAGCACCAGGCGATCAACTGTGGGGTAGCCCTCGGTCTGCTGGATCAGCTCAAGATCCTGGGGCTGAATCTGGACGATGAGGCTTCCATCTCGGGTCTGGCGCGGGTCAAGCTCGAGGGCCGGATGGAGATGCTGTGTGAGCAGCCCCGTGTCATCGCGGATGGTGCCCACAACGCGGCGAGCATAGAGGCACTGATGCGGGCGATCGGACAGAACATCCCGTATGACTCTATGGTCGTGATCTTCGGGTGCTGTGCAGACAAGGACATCGATGGGATGCTGAGGCTGATTCAGCTTGGGGCGGACAAGCTCATCCTCACGGGCATCAAGTCGCCGCGCGGGGCTGATCCCGCGGATCTGGCTCGCGCATTCTCCGAGGTGAGCGGCCGGATGGTTCAGGTGGCCACCAACTTACCCGAGGCGCTCGAGATCGCGCAGAAGGCGATCACGCGTGAAGACCTGATCTGCATAACGGGCTCCTTCTACCTGGTGAGCGAGGCGAAGCGGCTGTTCACCGGCCATCCCCACCGGCCTGAGGCGGCGGTTGTGCCGTCGGAGTGATCGCGGTGCACGGCCCAGCGAGACCGCTGGGCTGTTCTGATTTTATCAACAAATCACCGCCTCTGGCGGTGAGACTCGACAAGGCTCTGCCGTTTCGGCGTTTTGTGGCGTGCGCCGCGCAGCTTGGGTGCGCGTCCGCAGA
>JAFGQA010000236.1 GCA_016935885.1 Phycisphaerae bacterium
GATGTAGTTGCCCAGGCTCTTGCTCATCTTCTGGACGCCGTCCAGGCCCTCGATCAGGGGCAGGGTCATGACCACCTGCGGCTCCTGACCGGAGGCCTTCTGCAGTTCGCGGCCCAACAGCATGTTGAAGACCTGGTCGGTCCCGCCGAGCTCAATGTCCGCCTCCAGCACGACCGAGTCGTACGCCTGGATCAGCGGGTAGAGGAACTCGACGAGTGAAATCGGCTGGCTCGCGGCGTAGCGCTTGGCGAAATCGTCCCGGGCCAGCATCTGGGCCACAGTCACCTTGGCCGACAGCCGGATGACGTCCTCGAAGGACATGGGCGAGCACCATTTCGAGTTGAAGACGATTTCCGTGCGCTCGGGATCCAGAACCCGGAACACCTGCTCTTTGTAAGTCTCGGCGTTGGCCTGGACCTCTTCTTTCGAGATCGGCCTGCGGGTCTGCGACTTGCCGGACGGATCGCCGATCATCCCGGTGAAGTCGCCGATCAGGAAGCTGACCGTGTGCCCGAGGTCCTGGAACTCGCGCAGTTTGTTCAGACCGACCACGTGGCCGAGATGGATGTCGGGCGCGGAGGGGTCGGCCCCGTACTTCACGCGCAGGGGCCTGTTTTCGGCAAGGGACTTCTCGATCTTTTTCCGCAGCTCCTCGACCGAGACGAGGTCGACGGTGCGTTCGCCGAGTATGCCGATCTGCCGTTCGATTTCAGGGTTCTTCATTTCATTTGAGATCTGAGATTTCAGATTTCAGATCCAGGAGGACTATAGCCGCGAAGAAACACAAAAGAACACAAAAAAGCCGAAAGGCGCCGGCTCCGGCCGGCGCCTCAATCGGCAATCATCAATCGACAATCGGCAATTACTTGTCTCCCGGATGCCACTCGTCCGGCTTGGCCTTGTCGCCGAGGGCCTCGTCGAAGGCGCCCGCCAGATCCACCAGGTCCTCGCCCGGCTGCAGGCCCTTCAGCATCTCCTCGTCGATCTTGAACTCTTCCTCGGGCAGTTTGGCCGCCTTGATGCTCAGGCCGATGCGACGTTCGACCGGATCGATCTTGACGATCCGCGCCTCGACCTCCTGGCCGGGTGCCAGCGCATCCTTGATGTTCTGCACCCGTTCTTCGCTGACCTGGCTGATGTGGACCAGGCCGTCGATGCCCTCCTCGATCTCGACAAACGCGCCGAACGAGGCCAGCTTGCTGACCTTGCCCTTGACGAGCTGGCCGACGTGGTACTTGGAGGTGATGGCGGACCACGGATCTTCCTGGGCCTGTTTCAGGCCGAGGCTGATGCGCTGGTTCTGGCCGTCCACCTCGAGCACGACGCACTCCACGGTGTCGCCCTTCTTGAGCACTTCCGAAGGATGGTTGACCTTGCGGGTCCACGACATATCGGATACGTGGATCATGCCGTCCACGCCCTCCTGCAGTTCCACGAAGGCGCCGTAGGACGTGAAGTTCCGCACCTTGCCCTTGACGCGCGCCCCGATGGGATAGCGCTCCTGCACCAGGTCCCACGGGTTCGATTCGGTCTGCCGGATTCCGAGGGATATTTTCTGCTCTTCCTTGTTGATGCTCAGCACCATCGCCTCGACCATTTCCCCTACGGAGAGCACGTCGGACGCCTTCGCGATGCGCTTGGTCCAGGAGATCTCGGAGACGTGAACCAGGCCCTCGACGCCGGGCTCGAGTTCCACGAACGCCCCGTAGGGCATGAGGTTGACCACGCGGCCGTGAATCCGGCTGCCGACCGGGAAACGTTCCTCGATGCTGTCCCACGGGTTGGCCATCTTCTGCTTGAGACCGAGCGAGATGCGCTCCTTCTCCAGGTTGACGTCGAGTACGACGACCTCGACCTCCTCGCCCACACGCAGGACTTCGGAGGGATGTCCAACGCGGCCCCAGCTCATGTCGGTGATATGCAGGAGGCCGTCCATGCCGTTGAGGTCGATGAACGCGCCGAAGTCTGTGATATTCTTGACCACGCCCTTGCGCATCTGCCCGACCTGGATTTCCGTGAGCAGGACCTTCTTCTGCTCGCGCCGGCGGTCCTCCATGAGTTCGCGGCGGGAGAGCACGATATTGCGGCGTTCCCGGTTGATCTTGAGGATCTTGAAGTCGAGCGGCTTGTCCATGTAGTCGTCGAGGTTGCGAACCGGAACGACGTCGATCTGCGAGCCGGGCAGGAAGGCATCGACGCCGACGTCGACGATCATGCCGCCCTTGACGCGCGCCCTGATGGCGCCCTGGATGGTCTGGCCCTCGGCGAACTCGGCCAGCACGCGATCCCAGTTGCGCTGCTGTTCGGCGTGCAGTTTGCTGAGGACGACCATACCCTCGTCGTCTTCCAGGCTCTCGAGCAGGACCTCGATCTGGTCCCCGGGTTTCACGCTGGCGAAGTCCTTGAATTCCTCTGCGGGAACGAGGCCTTCCGACTTGTAGCCGATATCGACCAGCACGGCTCCGGGCCGGACTTCGAGGACGCGCCCCTGGACGATGGAGCCTTCGGTGAAGTCCTTCAGGGTGTCTTCGTACATGGCGGCCATGGCCGCCCGTTCATCGCCCTCGAGTTTCTGGAGGTCGAAGTCGACGTGTTGCTTGTGCGGTTTCTGATGTTCCATGTTCTGCGGCACTTTCTTCAGCGGACGATGCCAGACGGCTCGAGGATGGGAAGCAACGGGAGGGAATCATACCCCGCGCGCTTGGCGCTCCCAAGGCCCCTGGACGCCCTCCGGTGAGGTATGCGTCCGAGAAGGTTTGTTATTATGGTTCCGGGCCTTTTGTTTCTGTTTCTCGCCGGGCAGGCCCACTTATCCCGTGCAAGAGGTCGGCAAGCTAGCACGGGGCCCGCGGGAAAGGCAAGGGGGAAAGGGCAGGAATGTTGGAATGTTGGAAGGATGGAATACTGGAAGAAGGGAGAGGAATCGGAGAGCGTTGCTCTGGTCTTCCTCTCTGCCCCATCATTCCATCCTTCCAACATTCCAGTATTCCAATGAAAATGGCCGCCCCATGGGGGCGGCCATTTTCAGATTAATCCCGGCAACGAGCTACTCTCCCATGGCCTTCGCCACAGTACCATCGCCGCTGAGGAGCTTAACGGCCGTGTTCGGAATGGGAACGGGTGTTTCCCCCTCGCCATGGTCACCGGGAAATTTTTCCGGCGGGCGCCACGCGGGGCAGCGCCACGCCGTATTGCATAGCAGGGCAGATTCTTCGGGCGGAACGCCTCGCCTGCGCGAGGCGCCCGCCAGAAAAATTAATGGTCAAGCCGCACGGCTGATTAGTACCGGTTAGCTCAATCCCTCGCGGGACTTACACATCCGGCCTATCAACCCTGTAGTCTTCAGGGAGCCTTCAGCCCGCCTTGCGGCGGGGGGAGATCTAATCTTGGAGAAGGCTTGGCGCTTAGATGCCTTCAGCGCTTATCCTTTCCGCACATAGCTACCCAGCGATGCTCCTAGGCGGAACAAC
>JAFGQA010000237.1 GCA_016935885.1 Phycisphaerae bacterium
GTGATCGACGGGTTCACGGTCACCAACGGCAAGCCGGTGATGGTCGACAGCAACAACTTCGGAGGCGGGGTCTGCCTGCTCAACGGCGGAACGCTCCGCAACTGCATCGTGGCGGGCAATTACCTCGACGCGAAGCCCGCGGGATTCGAATTCGGCTACGGCCGCGGCGCGGGAATCTATTGCGGCGTGACCGGCTTGATCGAGAACTGCGAGGTCTTCGGGAATGTCGCGCAGAATGGCCAGACCCTGGGCGGCGGCATCTACTGCGACGGCCGCATCCTGGTCCGGAACTGCACCGTGCATGCGAACCGGGCGCTGGGCGGCGTCAACTGGTACTACTACGGCCAGGGCGGCCACGGCGGCGGCCTGCACGTGCGTGGCGGAACCGTCGTGGAGGACTGCGTCATGGAGAACAACCAGACCACGGCCCAGAGCAGTATGTATCCCGGTTCCAGCATCGGAGCGGGTATCTACTGCAGCAGTTCGACGGTCAGCCGCTGTGTCATCGCGAACAACACGGCCATCAGCGGAATGAACTCCTCGCGCGGCGACAGCCTCGCCGCGGGGGCCGGCGCCTACCTCGCCTACCTCGGACGCCTGGAGAACTGCCTCGTCTCGGGCAACGTCGCGACCGGCGCCTACGTCGGCGCCGACGCCATGGGCGCTGGCGTGCAGGCCGATCCCTACGCCCAGGTGGTCAACTGCACGATCGTCAGCAACTGGCTGGCGTGCGTCGCCGTGTCCGGCTGGATGGACGGCGGCGGTCTCTACGCCGACGAGAACGTTGTCATGGACAATAACGTGATCTGGGGCAACCTGTCGGATGCCGGCCGCTCCACAAACTGGTACGTGTACAGCGGCACGATGTCGTATTCGTGCAGTACGCCGCTTCCGCCGGGCGAGGGCAACACGAGTGACGACCCGGTATTCGTCAATCCCGCCGCCGGCAACTACCGCTTGGCCTCCGGCTCCCCCTGCATCAACCACGGCACCAACCGGCCGTGGATGAAAACGGCCATCGACCTGGACGGCCGGCCCCGCCTCCAGGCCCTCAGGGTCGACATGGGCGCTTACGAGAGCGACGCGGAAGGCAACCTGCTCGTGGATGGAGGCTTCGAGGCCTGCGACGCCTGGACCCTGGCGGACGACCTGCGCTACGAAGGCTGGGCCCTGAGGTCCGGCACGAACGGGCTGGCGATGTACGGCTGGACCGACGGCGGCCTCGCCTACCAGGACGTCAGCACCACCGGCGCATCGAACTACACCTTCACCGCCTGGGGCTATCGGGACGACAGCTTCAGCCTCACGCAGATCTGGTGCGAACTCCGGCTGGAATTCTACAGCGATGCCAGCGCCACGCTTCTCGTCGGCTCGTGCAGCAGCCGCATCGGGTACGCGCCCGCGGCATGGACGCTCTACGGCGTGAGCGCCCCCACCCCGCCCGGCGCGGGCGTGGTGCGCGCGGCGCTCGTCTTCGGCGGAGCGGCTTCAGAGGATGCCTTCAAGTGGGACGATGCCGTGCTTGTGGCGGACCACAACCCGGCTCCCGCGCACTACGTCTCGCCGAGCGGCTCGCACGAGTTCCCCTTCACGAACTGGGTCACCGCCGCCCGCGAGATCCAGGCCGCTGTCGCGGCCGGCCTGAACGGCGACTCCATCCTCGTCAGCAACGGCACCTACGCGCTGATCTCGCGGGTTTGCGTGGCGAAGGGCCTGACCGTGCAAGGCGTGGGCGGGGCGGAAAACACGATTGTCGACGGCTCTCACCGCTCGCGCTGTTTCTATCTCAGCCATCCGGACGCCGTGCTGGACGGATTGACCATCACCAACGGCTACGAGTCGGCGGACACGAACCGGAACATCGGCGGCGGCATCCTGGCCGAGCACGGCGGGACGATCCGGAACTGCCGCATCGCGGGCTGTAGCGTGGCTGACATCTACGTCGAGGACTGGGCCGGCGACACGGCCGGCGGCGGCGTCTACCTGGTCGGCGGCGGACTGGTTACGAACTGCGAGTTCTACGGCAACCGCGCCGCCGGCGGCGTGGCGGATGGCGGCGGCCTGTACGCCGAGGATGCGCAGATCGCGGCCTGCTCGTTCCACGACAACCGGGCCAGCGGCGGTTCGTACTACTACTATACCGGCAAGGACGCTTCGGGCGGCGGCCTATGCGCCCTGCGATGCACCCTCCGCGACTGTTCGTTCAGCAACAACGTCGCGTCCGGCCCGAGCCCGATGTACGGCGGCGCGGCCAATGGCGGCGGCGCCTGCTGTCGGGACGGTTCAGTCACAGGCTGTGTGTTCGTCGGCAACCTGGCACAGGGCGGGTCCGGCTCTCGCTCGCAGGCTCCGGGCAACGGCGGCGGGCTCTACCTGGCGCAAAACGCCACGGCCCGCAACTGCCTGCTGCAGGACAACCGCACGATCTGCAACGCCGGGTGGGGACCGGCCTCGGGCGGCGGCGCCTACCTCACGGCGACTTCGTCGTTGTTCAACAGCCGGATCGTCGGGAACATCGCGACCGGTGTCGCGGCACACGTTTCCGGAGGCGGTGTGTTCTGCGCGGATAACTCGATGCTGGCGAACTCAATCGTCGCCAACAACGGCGCACTGGGTGACAACACGGGCTACGAAGACCGGCGGGGCGGCGGCGTCTACTGCTCCGCCGGCTACATCGTCAACTGCACCATCGTCAGCAACCGCTCAACGAGCACGCTGGGCGGGGGCGTCTACCTCACCAACAACGGCTGGATGGACAACTGCGTCGTCTATTACAACCTGGCCGCGACGTACGTAACCAATACGTGGCACAACGTGTGCATCGACACCGGCGGCGCGAACTATTCCTGCGCCACGCCGGCTCCGCCCGGAACGGGCAACATCACGAACGCGCCGGCCTTCCTCGGCCTCGAAAGCGGCGACCATCATCTAGCCGCCGACTCCCCTTGCATTGACTCGGGCTCCGGCGCGGGTGGAACCGCGCCCTCCATCGACATCAGCGGGACGCCGCGGCCGCTGGATGGAAACAACGACGGCGTGGCCGGCTACGACATCGGCGCTTACGAGTTTCTCCACCCCGAGGCCGACTCCGATCACGACGGCCTGGCCGACACCAACGAGTTGGCCGCGACCGCCACTGACCCGACGCAATCCGACACGGACGGCGACGGGATGAACGACGGCGACGAGATCGGAGCGGGCACGGAACCGGGCAACAGCGAGTCCTTCCTGGATGTCGCGCCGACCGAGGACACCGCCTGGAATCCGCAGGGCATCGTCATCCGCTGGCCGAGCGTCGCGGGCAAGCAGTACAGGGTCGAGCGCGCCACTGACTTGATGAACGGCTTCTCAGCCCTCGCGTCCATGGTCCCCGCGACCCCGCCGCTGAACGTCCACACAGACCAGACGGCGACCGCCGAGGGCCCCTACTACTACCGGATCAGGGTCGAATAGCCCGAGCTCGCGGCATCGCCCGCACACTCGGCTTGTGCGACCGTTCGCGCACCGGTACAGTTGCTCCGGCAAAGCGATGAGGAAGAAGCGCACGGGTCGCGAGACGGTGTTGATGGCCGGTGTCCTGACCGTCTTGGTCCTCGTGTCGCTTGTTCTGTTGCGGACGGCGGAGACGGATTCCTTCCAGTACTGGGCGCGCGTGGGCGGCGTCGCGATCATGTGGTGCATCTTCCTGCTCTCCTACACGCCGCTGCGCGCCTTCGCCAACATGCGGGTCATCACGGCGAAAGCGGACATGGCTATCATCGTGCTGATCCTGATCATCTTCTTCCTGATCACTCTCGTCTTCTTCGTCAACGCCCTGGTCCGCGGGGGTTTCATCGTGGCTCTGCTGACCGGACTGGTTGGCCTGGGCATCTTCAACATCCTCCGCGAGGCCGCCGCCAAGGTCCGGAAGCAGACGAAGGGTAACCGCGAAAAAACGCAAAAGACGCAAGGAGGAGAAGAGTAGACCACGGAGACACGGAGAAGAGGAACCGCGAATTGACGCCAATTAGCGCGAATTAGAGGAATGCGAAGAAGATCCCGCGCAGAGACGCCAAGACGCAGAGCAACAGCAGATTCCTTCTCCCCTTTGCGCGCGACGCTCTTCCTGCTGCGTCACCAACGCGCGTGGTGCTTGAAGCGGTACTCCTGACAGCCTCCACCCAGCCGCGAGCGATTCTTGTGGGGGAATCCCCCACACGCCCGGGGCGACTGCTGGCCGCCCTCCAATAAGCGTCCGCCGCGAAAAGACGCAAAGGGCGCGAAAAAGGAACGACCTCCGGTCTCTGCTCTGCCCCTCGCTTGCCCTGCGTAGCCCTAGCGAAGCAGGGACCCTCGACCCTCTCCCCTCTTGACACTTGACACGCGCCGCTCAACACTTCGCCCCGGTGGTTCAACGGAAACTACCCCGCGCCCGCCGAGAGCACGGGGAATGATAGGCAACGGCTTATAAGAGGACGCCATTGGGATGATGTGTGACTCATTGCACTCGCCGTTGGTGTAACGCGTTCCCTATTGTGCATATTCCGCACGATACAATGAAACCAGATCCTGAGAGACTGGCGCACATAAAGCATATCGTCGGGGGCATCGAGAAGGCCTACAAGGATTACCCCTTCCCTTGTCTCTGCCCAGGTTGCAGCCAGCCTGCAATCATGTCCCATTCTCAGCAGAAGGAAGGGCAACTCCGTGCGATCGCAAAGGACGGCCGGGTGTATGCTTTGAGCCACAACGTCTTCCACCACCTCAAGGACCTTGGTCTGCGTGACGATGTGCTCAACGTACAGGTCCTCGGAATCGGCGAGGCGTCCACTTTCCCGGGTTTCTGCAGACAGCACGACAGGATGATTTTCGCACCCATCGAGAGGGAAGAACTGATTCAAGACAGAGCCGATCAGGCTATTCTCTTCTTTCTCAAGACTGTTGCGTACGAACATGCCTCCAAACGGGAGGCGTCTTTCTTCTTCCATGAGTTTGGGAAAGCGGTCGGCGAGTTGGCGCCATTAAAATGGCACGAATCCTACGGAGCTTGGACGTGCGGCGTGGATTTGTACTTGCTACGGGAGAGTCCTTTCTACATCAACCGCGTATTCAATATCGTCACGTCGCGATCATTTTATGAATTCAGCACGATCTGGCTGACCGTGGATCAAGTCCTTCCCGTCTCCACCTGCACAGGTTTCTGCCCGTGGCTCGATGAATACGAGGCCAAGTGGACAATCGAGAAGCCGCAACCCACCGTGTCCTTCACGGTTGCCCCGACAGACGAGATGACACACATCATCATCTCGTGGCTCACGGAGCATGAGGAGGATGCTGCTTGGATCAGGGAGAGGACAAGAAGTACCGAGGGCATCGAGTACTTGGTAAATCTCTGTATTGCTGAGAGCTCCGACTGTTGCTTCAGCATCGACCTGTGGGATGGCCTCTCAAACGGAACGCGAAGCCGTGTTTTACAGAACATGCGCCACAACACGTTCCGAGGCCCGATTGAGAAACTCCCACGGATCATCAAGATTGAACAAGGAAAGTGGGGCGCCGAACAAGAGCGTTAACGGTACGGCGTACGCCGCCAGTCTTACTCAACGTTCGACTCTCGCAGAATAACACACCCAAGAGAGCAACCTCATGATCGAGGACAAAGCATGGGACGAACTGAACGAGAGCATCAAACCCCTCTTGTTCAAGTACGGGTTCCTCGACCCACTATCGTGGAAACGCAAAGCCGCCAGACTGAAGTACGCCGCCGACCGGCTCTTTGATCTCTATGAGGCGTCGAGGACGCGGTACCTCGAACGATTTACGGGCGCGGCTGAAGCGGGAACGGGACCTGTAGCGGCATGGCACGCCGCACCAGAGTCCGAGCTTGGCAAGGAGATAGCGGACATCTCACTGCTAACGGAGTACTGCTTGCTGATGGGGTACGCAGTTGAGAACCTGCTGAAAGGACTTCTGATGGCAACACATCCGGAGTACTTCAAACCGGACGCGAAGATGACAGTGATCCGAAGCCACAACCTGATCAGGCTCTGCCAACGATGTTCTTTGACGCTTACCCCGGACGAGCAGGATCTTCTCGGGAGGCTTACCGAGCACATTGAATGGGTTGCCAAGTACCCAGTCCCATTAGACATATCCGGGATGTATCCCCGCAAGAGACCTGACGGGACATGGGATGGACCGCTCGACAGGTTCGCTCGAGATAAGACCAAGTACATAGCGGAGAGTTTCTATGGCAAGCTTCGTGATGAGATTGCAGAAAGACAGAACACGGAATGAACACGCGTGCCAACCCAGAGTCGAACATCCCCCTGAACCGTGCCGGCGAGGGCCGCGCGGACGCAGGCTCCACCGTCCGGTTGGGGTAGGCGTTCGGACACAGAACATGGAAGAACACGACGTAGATAGATACGAACGCCTCGTGGCGGAAATTGCTGTCGAGTCAGACAGGGCTGCTGCCGTTCTTGCTGTCGCAGGAATGGATGACAGGCTTCGCGCACTTCTGAAGAAGATTCTTGTCGCCCAGACCTCACAGAGTATCAGTCTCCTCCGCCCAGAAGACCCTCTCGGCAGTTTCTCCGCGAAGATCGAAGTGCTTTATCGCATCGGCCTCATCGGCTCAGATATTCACCGCGAGTTCCACCTCATCCGCAAAATAAGGAACAAGTTCGCCCACCTGTCTGACGAAATCTCCTTTGACAACTCGCCCGTGTCAGACATAGCCAACGATCTCACAACGCCGCAGCTTGTGGCAAAGATGCCGTCCTTTTCTGTCTCCCTTACCGAGGTCCACCCCCGAGACAAGTTCAACCTTGCCGCTGCGTTCCTGCTCATGCTTCTTGAATTCCTTATCGACACGACCCCGCCCCTGAAAGAGCGAGGGCCAACAATGGAGTATTTCGTCCAAGCCACGTTCAAGAGGGCCGAGATGAAATAAGGTCGAACAAGCACGTCCAGGCCATCGTGAACCCGAAAGGAAAGCAGGGACAGCCCCCTGAATGTTAAGTATCCGACAGCGTGAAGGGCCGTGATCTAATTCTTAAGGGGTGTCCCCCTTTGCGCAGAGCGCCAGGTCATGAAGCCACAATCATTCAGACGAATGCTGTTCAGGGTAGTGCTTGCCGCCATAGTCCTTTGCCTGGCAGTTGTTGCGCTTTACCTTCTGACTCATTCGGCGAAACTCATAGAACTCCTAATATGGTTCTTTGGCGCAGCTATCGCTGTCTGTGGTGGAATAGCCAAACTCCCTGCCGTTTCGAAACAACGCAAGTCTCTCCTTGCCGCGCTCGCCCTGACATCAATCCTCGTTGCCTCATTTACCGGCGCCTACAGAATATTCTTCATCCCCGCCATACATCTCCACCTGAGCGAGAAAGACATCGCGAGCCTGGCCGATGCCCTCGTTGAGCGGCTCTCGTTGACCGGGCAGACAACTGGACCTCAACCCAATCCAGCCGAAGCAAGGTCCTACATCAGCGCCGCTATCAAACGCATTCTGGAGGAAGCCCCATGGGGGTCCGCCAAGTCCGCCATTGATGCCCTTCACACCGGCGATCCGGACGAATGCCTTGCCATCCTGACGACCCTCGCTGAACATGCCGAGGCCAAACGCGCCGAAACCCAAGCTGCTGTGATTCAGCGGGGGCACGAAATCATGGCCCTTGCCTTTTTCACCGGCAGAATCCGAACAGCCCAAGATGCTGTCCACAGGATCCTCGCCGCTGCTCGTGACGACCTCGCTGCGGTCAATTACTCGGGCCTGATCGCGCACGTTCAAGGCGACCTTCCTACTGCCGAAGTCGCATTCTCACGCCTAACAAATCTCGAGACCGAGACTGTCTTCCGCGCCATCGGCTACGGCAACTTGGGGCTCGTTTACCAAGAGCAGGGCGAACTCGACAAGGCGCTCGAGATGCACGAGAGGGCTCTCGCCATCAATGAAGCGCTCGGCAACAAGATGGGTGTCGCAAACCAGTACGACAACATGGGCCTGATCTACCGCACACGCGGTCAACTAGACAAGGCGCTCGACCTACACGAGAAGGCTTCTGCAATCAACCAGACCCTTGGGTTGCCTGAACGCGCGGCGGGGCAATACAGCAACATGGGCCTCGTCTACGAAATACGCGGCGACTTCGACAAGGCCCTTGAGATGCACGAGAAGGCCTTGGCCATCCACAAGCAGTTCGGGATGAAACTTGGAATCGCCGGGGCCTACAACAACATTGGGTTGGTTCTGGCCGCACGCGGAGATTGGGACAAGGCTCTCGATATGTTTCAGAAGAGCCTGGCTCTGCACCGGGAGATGGGGAGCAGACCAGGCATTGCCGATCAGTACAACAACATCGCGAGCTTTCACTTCGCGCGCGGAGATCTCGACAAGGCCCTCGAGATGTACGAAAAGGCCCTCGAGATCGACCGACAGCTACACCGCAAAGAGCCGCTGGCTAATCACTACACGGACATAGGAGGCGTTTACCTGCAGCGGGGTGAACTGCAACAAGCCATCAGGATGTACACAAAGGCCGTTGCTCTGAACGAGGAATTGGGGAATAGGGAAGGCCTAGCCATGTTGTTCAGCAACATGGGGCTAATCCATCAGAACCTAGGCAACGACGAAGAAGCCCTCGCATTATACGAAAGAGCCTTAGCTATCGATAGGGAGATAGGCCGTAAGGCTGGTATCGCCGCAGTCTGCGCGAACATGGCTAGCCTCTACAGACGCATGGGCCAGCTTGACACGGCACGCAATCTCTGGACGCAGTCCGAGGCTTTCTATCGGGCCGTTGGGAATACCGAACTAGCCGACCAGATACACAACGTGATGAGCAAACTGGAAGCTCCCACGAGAGCAGAGGCGCCCAGTATGGAAGAAACCGCAAGACCCATGGCGCAGTAGGTTGTACTGCGAAAGGGAACTAGGGACAGCCTTTAAAGGCGTGTTGATCATAGACAGAGGGAGGCAGAGGGCGGGGATGCGGACGCCGTCGGATGTCTAGGTGCGAGAGAGAGAACCGGCAAGCGAAGAGGTCAAGAGGTGCAGAAGCGAAATCTTGAATCTGGAGACGTGCCCCCCTTCTTCGATGCCGACCGAAGGGCGGCGACAGCGGGGCATGGGCCAAGCATTATTGATCTGACCCCTCGATGGAGAGGGCAGAGGAGTAAGTTCAACCGGTGCGGAGTCGGGGCGGAACGCCGACTATCCACTCGCATCTGTGTGCACGACGCCACGTATGATTGTGTCGAGGCCGGCAGTGTCGAAAGGCGTAGACAGGTAGCCTGCGTAGCCCAGTTGATCGAAATCCGGCGGCAATTGGCCATTAAAGTTGAGCGACAAGAGAACTGGAACACGCTTACCGTGTTTCCGAATCAGATCACGAACTGGAAAGTCTCTTGGCCCATGTTGCCACTCTATCGCGACGTCGAAGTCCCTCGTGCGCACGAGTTCTTCGAAGTCGTCCGGGTTATCCTGCCATAACGTCGAGTAACCAAGTAACCGGAACAGTTCGCAGAAAGTGGAGTTGAGGTAGTAGGAGAGTAGAACGGTTACCCGCTTCTTTTGGTTTTTCGGTGCCGCGTGAGGATCCCCGCCGGCTCCGTCCATCCGCTTCTCAACTGCAGAATCATAGAACTTAGCCTTTCTGCTTAGAACGGGGAGGAAATCTTTGATCCAAGAATCAACCGAGTCCACGTTCGGCGGGGAATCGGGGTACCCCTCTGCCCTCATTGCATTACAGAAAAACCCCTTGTAGCAACCGTCAAGGTCCATCCTGCTCGCCGCACGGAAACTCACTGCCCGACAGACAGCGCGAGACGAATCGATGAACCTACGGTCTACGCCGCCCTCGTTCAGAACCTCTTGTATCGAGATCTCGCGTGTCTTCAACTCGGCATCTTCTTCGCCCAACCCTATCACCCGGAACGTATGCCCAGACCAGCGGTCAACACCGCAAACCCAGAACCACTTCTCGGGCCCCGGGGTTCCAGGCCAGTCGTTTGGATGACAGATCTCCTCCCAGACCCAGCAACCGTCTCTGAACATGTCTTTCAAGGTCCACAGGCTGCGATCTCCCAAACGCGCGACCATGTCGGCCGGCAGCCTGAACTTCCCCCCCTCGCTCTCGTAGACAATCGCGACCTCGCCCTCCAGATCGACACGCCTTTGTGCGGTCTCGTCACCGCTCCCCAAGCACTCAATCTTCAAGTACCTGTGGGCTTCTTCCGCAGACACAAACTCGCCCTTTCGGCGATTCCAAAGTACGAACCATCTGCACGGCTCAATGTACGGCGTTTGTGGGCTTCCTTCGCAGACGTACCTGACGAAACCCACAGACCTAGCCCGCCCCGTCACGACGAAGATGGAGAGAATGAAGAACCCGGCGAGAACAACATCTACATAAGCCCAAGTGCCGGCAGGCAAGTAGATCGGCCAGAATGGATTGAAGAGGATCGCTGCGCCAATCAGAATCCACTCCCATGCATCATGTGGTTTGCGGTCCGAGGCAATGGGTCTGGAGGAGGAGAAGGCCCTGAACCGGCGTTCGAGAAGAGCGACCGCCAAGACGCTGGTAATGAAGACAATCCATCTCAAGACCATATAGTAGCCATATGGCAGCCGTTGGACCGCCAGGAGCAGCATCGCTGCGGCAACAGAAGCCATCGCAGTGAACAGCCATCCTCCGAAGTCGATCCCGCGGGTTCTGGCATTTTGGAGCGTCTCGCGATTCACATGCATGCTAATGAGAGCCTGTTGGGGGCTTTGTACCAGCGCACCTGACATGTGTCGAGAGCGTTCCCGCAGCTGTGTTCTTGGGAATGCGCCTGTATGCGGTACATCCCAACGCTCATGGGCCTTACAGAAAAACAACTGCGAATGGCGAACGAAACTTCGAAGCAGCCACTGCTCAGCAACCGAGCTTGCCGAGTCCTTCTGTTGTGCCTCGTTGAGTCACTTTGGAAAATCGAGGCGGGCGAAAGATTCGCATCAGCAATGACTCAGCTTGACTGACATCATCCTTATCTTCTGCCCTGGCGCCCTACCGCCACCCTATCCTTGTCTTGCTCTGCCCCACCACTCCATCCATTTCGCCTTATCCTCGCCGAAGTTCTCTCCCGCAATCCTGCCAAGCGCTTCTACAGCGGCAACTCGGACGAAGTTCATTTCATCATCCAGCAATGCGATAAGCGCCTGCACGGCCCGCCCGTCTTTCATTTGCGAAAGTGCCTGTGCAATCTTCTCCTTGAAGACGCTGCCTTTCTTGCGAACCTCCTCGACGAGTGGTTCCAGAGCGCGCTCATCGGCCAGCCTACCAAGCGCTGCTATGGCCGCGTCTCGCACAGCGCACAGCGTGTCCTCACCATCTTCCCGCTTGAACACATCAATCAGGGGTTCTACGGCCCGCCTATCGCCAATCTTGCCGAGCGCTTCTGCCACTGATGCAATGAGCAGATCTTCATTCTGTCTGACGTGACAGAATATGGCCTCGCACGCAGTCCCTCCGTCCCGCCGTTGCACGATCCACTGAGGCACCCGAGCGGTTCTCTCGAGCAACGGGATAAGCGTCTCGACAGCACGGCCGTCCCCAATTTCGCCAAGAGCCCGAACCGCCGAACAACGAAGGGAATCATCACTGTCTTTCAAGGCCAAGAAGACTGATTCTATCCCCTGCCCCTTGTTTTTCTTGATGCATACTTCTTCTTTGATATCCCATTCCTTATTCAGCAATTCCAGAAGTGGTTGGACTCCCCGATGGCTCCTCGTTCTGGCAATCAACCTTGTTGCAGCCTCTGATATCGCGTTGCTGTCTCGACCGAGTTTCGCAACCAGCGGTCCTACGGCTCTTTCGTCGCCTATCTTGGCCAATGCTTCGGCTGCGGCTAGTCGCACGTAGTAGAACTCGTCGTCCAGCGCATCAATCAGCGGGTCTACAGCCCGTCTATCGCTGACATCCCCGAGCGCTCTTGCCGCGTCGATTCGACCACGGATGCTGCTTGCCTTCAGCCTGGCAATCAGCAAGAAGAACCGGAACTCTCTGAATAGCGACACAATCATCGTCACATCTCCAGATGCAGGTTTTGCTAAGCCCCGTAATCACCAATGCCCCAGCAGACCCTCTCAGACTCCAGACCCTCAAACTGAAGTCGATGGCTGTTACGCACTGGACTCTACCACTCTGACTTCCCCTGGAAAACCCCCTTACTGTATGCGCAAAAGGGGGTGGTTTTCGGATCAGAGGGCGAGGCGGGGCCGAGGCGAGTCAACCCTAAGAATCTACAATATCGGCGTCTCGGCCTGCCTCGCGCCGAAATCCTCTCCCGGGTCTTCGGCCGCAGGGGACCCTTCGACAAGCTCAGGGCTGGCTGCGACCCTCCAGAAATCCTGTTTCGCGCCCTTTCGTGCCTGCCCCGCGTCTCGCCGGGTGTTTCGTGGGCCACTCGTCCTCCGCTCCCTACCTGCCCTCTTGTCAGTGTCGATCAGTGCTGCGCCACGGCGTAGTCCCGCCGAGGCGGGACGAAGCCGGGTTAATCAGTGGTTCTCCGTGGGCGCCAGGGTGGTCTTCCACCTTTCGTGCCCTTTCGTGTGTTTCGTGGGCCACTCTTGCTCTGCGCCTGCTCCGGACGGCACCCCACGGAAATGGACATCCGTGCCGGCACGGTGTAGCATTGCTGCATGCCGGTAGTGTTCAGGTACAAAGGGTATCTGTTCTTCTTCTACTCGAACGAAGGCGAGCCCCGCGAGCCTCTGCACATTCACGTGCGAAAAGGGGACGCCGTGGCGAAATTCTGGCTTGAGCCCGAACCGGCCGTCGCCGAATCCTATGGGATGTCGGCCCACGAGTTGCGCGATCTGCTTGATGTAGCGGCCAAGCACAAGAAGACGATTGAGAGGTACTGGAATGAATACTTTGGTAGCTGATCCTCTGGCAACCGGCGTTCGGTTTGAGCATGACACCATGTGGGTTGAGTTGGCCGACGGCCGCCAACTGGGGGTACCGCTGGCCTACTTTCCCCGCCTGCTTCGGGCCACACCGTCCCAGCGCAAGAAATTCACGATCAGTGGAGGCGGCACCGGGCTGCATTGGGATGAACTTGACGAAGACATCTCCGTGCGCGCCCTGATCCTTGGGATCGGTGACAGGACCAGGACCGCTACCTGACCATCTCGCCAAGTGTCCCCGGCATTTCATGCCGGGCTGTCGGGTCCGACCCCGTTGGGGTCGTCCTTGTCCCCACCAGTCGCGGTTCCCTGATCCGCGGCGCGCTCGGCGAGCGCGCCCTACCTGCCTTCCTATCAGTGTCGATCAGTGCTGCGCCACGGCGTAGTCCCGCCGAGGCGGGACGAAGCCGGGTGAATCAGTGGTTCTTCGCGGGCGACAGGGTGGTCTTCCACCTTTCGTGCCCTTTCGTGTGTTTCGTGGGCACCTCTTTCGGCGGGCACGCGCCTTACCATCTCTCGTGGTGGAGGCGCGACGCGTCGTAGCGATCCTCGCCCGGGAGCTGTTCGGCGGGGTAGCCCATCGTGACTAGGGCGAAGGGGATGATGGAGTCGGGGATTCCAAGCGCCTTGCGATGGATCGCCATGCGGTCCTCGATCGGGTAGATCGCGAACCAGCAGGCGCCAAGGCCTTGCGCGTGGGCGGCCAGGAGCACGTTCTCGGCGCAGGCGGAGCAGTCCTGCGGCCAGTAGCCCGGGATCTTCTCGAGGCTCGGGTCGCCGCAGATCAGGAGGCCAAGGGTCGCCGACTCGAGCATCTCCGCCCCCTCCATCTGCTTCGCCATCCCGGCGAGCGTCTTCCGGTCGCGGATCACGACGAAATGCCACGGCCGCTCATCCGCGGCTGACGGCGCCACGAAGGCAGCCTTCAGAATCTCCTGCAGCATCTCATCCGGAACGGGTTGATCGGTGTACTTGCGGATACTGCGCCGGGTGAAGATGCATTTCATCGCGTCCATGGCTGTTCCTCTCACAAGGAGACCAAAGCCTACTAACAGCCGCGCGGAAAGACAAGAGGGGGTCCCATAGGTCCTATAAGACTTATAGGACCTATGGGACCTGTAAGAAAGGCGTCCTACACCAGGCCCTGGTCCAGCATCGCGTCGGCCACTTTCACGAAGCCGGCGATGTTGGCGCCCATGACCAGGTTATGCGGCTGGCCGTATTCCTCGGCCGTCTGGAAACAGGTCTGGGCGATGCTCTGCATGATGCCCTTGAGCTTCGCGTCGACTTCCTCGCGGCTCCACGAAAGACGCATGGAGTTCTGGCTCATCTCGAGGCCCGACGTCGCTACGCCGCCGGCGTTGGCCGCCTTGCCCGGGCCGAACAGGATCTTCTTCGCCAGGAACTGCTCGACGGCTTCCGGCGTGCTGGGCATGTTGGCACCCTCGGCCACCAGCATGCACCCGTTCTTCAGGAGCGCCTTCGCGTCCTCGCCCGAGATCTCGTTCTGCGTCGCGCACGGGAACGCGCAGTCGCAAGGAACGAACCAGGGCCGCTTGCCGTCGTGGTACTCGGCCTTGAACTTGTCGGCGTATTCCTTGATCCGCCCGCGCCGCACGTTCTTGAGGTCCAGGATCCAGGCGAGTTTCTCGGCCGTGATCCCGTCCTGGTCGTAGATCGTGCCGTTCGAGTCCGACAGCGTGACGACCTTCGCGCCGAGCTGGTTGAGTTTCTCGACCGTGTACTGGGCCACGTTGCCCGAGCCGGACACCGCGCAGACCTTGCCGCTGAACGTCTCGCCGCGCGTGCGCAGCATCTCCTCGGCGAAGTAGACACAGCCGTACCCGGTCGCCTCCGGCCGGATCAGCGAACCACCCCACTTCAGCCCCTTGCCCGTCAGCACCCCCGTGAACTCGTTCTTGAGCCGCTTGTACTGGCCGAAGAGGAACCCGATCTCGCGGCCGCCGACGCCGATGTCGCCGGCCGGGACGTCGGTGTCCGCGCCGATGTGGCGGAACAGCTCGGTCATGAAGCTGTGGCAGAAACGCATCACCTCGCTGTCCGACTTGCCCTTCGGATCGAAGTCGGAGCCGCCCTTGCCGCCGCCCATCGGGAGCGTGGTGAGCGAGTTCTTGAAGATCTGTTCGAAACCGAGGAACTTGAGGATGCTCTGGTTGACGCTCGGGTGGAACCGCAGGCCGCCCTTGTAAGGTCCGATGGCGCTGTTGAACTCGATCCGGAAGCCCCGGTTCACCTGGACCTGGCGCTGATCATCTTCCCAGGGCACACGGAACACGATCTGGCGCTCCGGCTCGACGACGCGGTGCAGAATCTTCGCATCGCGATACCTCCTGTTCTTCTCGATGCACGGCTCCAGCGACTCCAAGACCTCGCGCACTGCCTGCAGAAACTCCGGCTCGCCCGCATTGCGGCGCTCGACGACTCCCATGACTTCGTGAATGGCGCTCATTTCTCCTCCTTCTTGGCGTTTCTTCGGCCTGAACCCTCGATATCACACGGCATATACTGGCCGTGACAATAGAGGCCAGATTACGTCGGTCAATTACTATTTTCATAACCCTGCTTGCCTTGCCGATCTTATTACGGCATTATTGCCGTATCTTGAGAATGTGCCGGGAGAAGGTTGGCTTGTCCTTGTGCCCGAAATGACCTCCGGGTGCTGGTGCGTATTGCCACTTCTTACGGCTCTTCGAACACGCGTATTTTCTGCGTTCAGGAACCACATCGATGGCAACACGGAGTGACCAGGCGAAGATCGCGGTGCTGAAGGCCCTGCACGATCTCGACGAACCGGCGGGCGCGTCACGGATCACGGACGCCTTGCTGTCAAGCGGCGTCGGCATCCAGCCGCGCACCGTGCGATTCTATCTCCTCCAACTGGACCGCGAGGGCCTCACCCGCCAGGTCAGCCGGCGGCGCGGCCGCCAGATCACGGAGCGCGGCCTGCACGAGCTCGCTCATGCCAACGTAATGGAGAAAGTCGGGTTCGTCGCGGCCAAGGTGGACAACCTCAGCTACCGCATGCGATTCGACGCGCGCACAGGCAAGGGCACCATCATCACCAACACGGCGGTCATCGCCTCGCGCGACGTGTCGCGCGCGCTGGGCGAGATGCAGGCGGTCTTCAGCAAGCATCTCGGCATGGGCACCCGCCTGCGCATGGCGCGGCAGGGCGAAATCGTGGGCGGGATCGAGGTTCCCGTCAACTCGGTCGGCATCGCCACTTTCTGCAGTGTAACGTTCAATGGCATCCTGCTGGCCGCGGGTATCCCGGTCACGTCGCGCTTCGGCGGCCTGGTGGAGATCCGTGACGGGCGGCCGGTGCGCTTCGTTGAGCTGATCGAGTACAGCGGCACGACGCTCGACCCGCTGGAGGCCTTCATCCGCGCGGGGATGACGAGCGTGCGGGAATGCGCGCAGACCGGCTCCGGCCTCATCGGCGCCAGCTTCCGCGAGGTGCCGGTGGCCTCGATCGAGGACGTGCGCCGCATCCACTCGACGATGGAGGGCGAAGGTCTCGGCGGCCTGCTCGTCATTGGGCGGCCGAACCAGCCTCTGCTGGACGTGCCCGTCGCCGAGGGCCGCACCGGGATCGTCGTGCTGGGCGGCCTGAACCCGATCGCCGCCGTTCACGAGGCGGGAATCGACGTGTCGCTTGCCTCGCTGGCCGGCCTGGAGGATGTTGAGACATTTCTCACGTTCAAGGAGGTCTACCGCCGATACA
>JAFGQA010000238.1 GCA_016935885.1 Phycisphaerae bacterium
GAGCCCCCGGCCTTGGCCGGGGGGCAGCCGGATGTCCGTGAGAACGTGCCCCCCGACCAAGGTCGGGGGCTCTTACCCCGGTGCCGATATCCCACCTACAATCGTGACGTGCACCCGCCCGCGTCTATTTCCTTGACCAGAATCCGGGATCACGTTATCCTGAATGAGGTTGCCGGAGAACGGGAACCCTGACCTCGCCAGATCGCCTTTACACCCGCGATTGTGATTTCCGTGCCGGCTAGTGAAATGGAGGTTTTTCAGATGCACCGAATCGTTCCTGTGGCAGTGGTCTTGATGAGCACCTTGATCCTGGGCTCGAGCGGCTGCCCCGTGGTTTTCCTACCCGATGGTGGCGACGGCGATGGCGACGAGTACACGCTGACGGTGAACATCACGGGCAGCGGTACCGTGGACCTCGACCCGGCCGGCGGAACGTACGCGTTCGGCACGTCGGTGGAGCCCGCGGCAAACGCCGACGAGGGCTGGCAATTCGACCATTGGGAGGGCGACCTGACGGGATCGACGAACCCGGACACGATCGTGATGGACGAGGACAAGACGGTGACGGCGGTGTTCGTGGAGGAGGCCTCCGGGGCACTCGCCCTGTTTGACGAGGTCTGGGAGAAGTTCGATGAGTACTACTCGTACTTCATCTACAAGGGAATCGACTGGGACCAGATCAAGACGGACTACCGCGCGAATTTCGATGCCGACCTTTCCGCCGATCAGTTCGTTGACAAGTTGGTGGAAGTGCTCGCCGAATTGCACGACTGGCATGTCGAGGTCCAGAAGGCGGACGGCACGTGGGTCGGGACGAACCCCCGAACGTACACGGAGAATTATCCGCACACGCCTCGTAATATGTACCTGGCCGCCGGTGCTTCCTACGAGTCCATGGGCGACAACGTCGTCCGGCACGCCTGGTTCCAGAACAACATCGCCTACATCCGCATCGACGACTTTGCGACGAGCGAGTACGAAACGATCAGCGATGAGGATATCAACGACCTGTTCACGACATATGCCGGCGCTGATGGGATGATCCTCGATCTTCGCCCGAACAGCGGCGGCAACGCGATCATCGCCGAGAAGTTCACCTCGCACTTCACAGACGCCGAGCAGATCTATGGCTTCACCGAGACCCGCGACGGCCCGGACCACGATGACTTCGACCCATTGGAGGTCAAGACGCTGACGCCCAGCACCGGCCAACTGTTTCTGAAGCCCACTGCGTGTCTGGTCGGCGCGAAGTGCCTCAGCGCGACCGAGTGGGCCGCGCTGATGATGAGGGTGTGCGCCAACGTCACCTTGATCGGCGACACGACCCGCGGCGGCTCGGGTTTCCCGGCGGAGTTCGAGCTCTCCAACGGCGTCAACTACAAGGTGTCGAGGTGGATCGCCTACACGGAGCTTGGTGACGAGTTCGAAGACGTGGGCATCGAACCGGACATCAAAATCGACACGGACAACAGCTTCGACGGCTCGCACGACTACGTGCTGGAGCGGGCGATCGAGGAATTGACCTCGTGAGCGCGAGGCCGGCCTGACGAAACGGCGCGTGGGGTAACATCGCACAGCGTGCCCACGCGCCGGGACGAGCCTTTCGTCTCGGCGCTGCGTGCTGCCGTGGGCGGCCGGGGTCCGCTGGCCTGGCCTTGACGGGCAGACCGGGCCGGCAGGATCAGCGTGGGTGCCCCATCCTTTCTGAAAGAAAGGGTGGGGAGCTATTACGTGGCAGATTCCCACCCTTTGCTGCGCAAAGGATGGGACACCCACGCCGGGACGAGCATTTCGTCTCGGCGTTGCGTGCTGCCGCGGGCAGCCGGAGTCCGCTGGCCTGGCCTCGACGGGCAGACCGGGCCGGCAGGATCAGACGTCCGTCCTCCGGGCCCTCCGCATCTCGTGAATCTCCCGCCCGCTGTAGGACTTGCTCTTGTCTTTGTAGTTCGGATTCTTCAGGCTCTCGACCAGCTCGGCGCACGCCTCGACGATGGGATCCAACGGGCGAACGTACGTGCCGTCGAGCGCCCTGGCCGTCACATTCACGACGCACGTCCAGATGACACGGCCCGTCTTCGCGTCGACGGCTCGGGCCGTCAACTCGCAGGTGGCGGGCGGGAATTTCACCCTGTCCTCCGCCTCGCGCTCGTATCGCACCTGTGTGAGCCGAACCAGTTCACCAGTGATGATCAGATCCGCGACGATGTTCCGACCGATGAGCTCGAGACGCTCCTTCTCCGTCAGATCGAGTTTGCCGGACTCCTCCGAGGCCATCTTCTGTTCGTCCACGACGCGCCGGAGGTTGTCGCGCTCGATAATCTGGTAGCCGGCCTTACGAAGCTGCATCGTTAGGATGTCCGCGATAGCCTGGCCACCGTAGTCTCCCGCGAAGTCGACAACGGCAACGGTCTTCGCGTCGCCCAGCCCCCGGGCCTGGAACGACCGGCTCTGTATCGAAATCGAGTCCGAGCAACCTGCGCCCAGAAAGCACAGGCCCGTAAGAGCGCACAACGCCTTGATCGGTGTCATCTGCGAGTCATCCTCCCGAATTACATGTTCCTGATAGTCAGGACGTCGTCGATGATTTCGTCACACACACGACGGACCACATCGAAGTTGGTCAGCGTTTCCGGTCTATCGTCGTCAACCGGGTTCGCCGATCCCATGAAGCGGTACCCGACCCAAACGATTTCGCCGGTCGCCGTGTCCACGGCACGCATGCTGAGGCCGATGGCGTGATTCGCCAGGACGGGATAGCCCTGGCGATCGATGGTGCCCGTTTCGTTCGCCTGTTGCTGGAGCCTGAACCGTTCGGCATCGTTTCCGAATGCCCGTTTGCCGTAGGCGTAAAACGAGTGGTTCACGATGGCGTCGGCGTAAATGAAAACGTCTGTCTTGAGGAGCCGGCCGAGCCGCTTTGCCCTTTCCGTCTCCGTCAGATCAGCAAGGCCCCGCTCGATGAGCACGGCGTCTACCAGGAGCGATTCAACCTTCTGCCGTTCGGCGACGTCAATGCCGCGCTTCTGGAGGGAGACGATCAACTGCTCGGCAAACAGCTTGTTTCGTTCCTTCGTCTGGCTGCCTCCATGCGCATTCATGATGACGGCGGCCCGGTCGAATTTGACACCGCTGGTCTTGACGCTGTCGAATTGCCGCACTTCGTACGTCTGACAGCCAGCAACCAGCGAGATGGATAGCAGGGCGCCCACGACTGCCAAGAGCCGTCGTATGCGGGGCTCGTGGCACAGGCGGGACGTCTGCGTCGTCACCGGCTGGGCGCCGGTGCCGCACCTCGCTGAGAACGACTCCAAGCGACGTGGGGCAGATCCGGTCATGGCAAAACCTCCATTCCTTAATCAGGCAGCGGGACTCGAAAGACCAACTCCTTCGTATGACCGGAGTTCGTCACGTCCAGACATTCCTCGTTCCTGCGACAATAATCCATGAGCTCCGACTTGGACACACCCAGACCGAGCTCTTCTCGGCAAAAAGTGGCATAAAGCTCACGGAGCCTCTGCCTCGCCTCCTGGACGACCCGGATTTCACGCTTTCCCCGTGCCGACATCCGAAGGGTGACGATGAGATCCCGGCCCGAACGCCGGACTTCGGAATCCGGCCGGAGCGACGCCAGCAGCTTCGCCTTCCCAGCCTCCTGCCGCCTTGCTTCAACCTGCTGGTACGTCACATCGGAAGCTGAAAGCACCGCGGCCAACTCGTCAAGGCTCGCGTCGATTTGCGCAAGCGTACCCGCCATCACAGAGCCTTCTCGCACGATCCCGCCGGTTGAAGCATCCACCAGGTGGGCGGTCACCGTGACCTGCTCCTCCCGCGCGACGCTGCCCAGCACAATGAGGGACGCACCGGCGAGGCGCCCGATCTCGCGACGAGACTCGCTGTCAACCACGCCGGCGGCTTGCAGGTCGTGTTCTTCCAGAATCTTGTTGATTTGGGCACGCTCAATCGGTTGGAACCACCGGCCGGACAACCTCGAGCGGAGCTTGTCAGCCACGATTCTCCCCGCCCCAACCGGCCTCGACCAGCCGTGCTCCTCGAAATCCAGAACGGCCACGCGATGTCGGCTCGTTTGCCCGAGGAACGTCTCCGAAGTTGGCGGCGAGGCGCCTTCCTTCCGTATAGCGGGGTCAGGGGCCGTTCTCGCGACGGGTCGATGAGCGGCAACGGCCTTATCACCTGGCGGAGCCTGTGTCCCAACGACCTTCGCGGGAACACCTTGCCTGTCTGATCGCTCCTGAACGCAGTCGTTCGCAGAGGAGGCGCAGCCAGCGGTAGTCAACAGGACCAGCAATCCTGGGGCAATAAGCGATCTTGACATGGCTGGAAACGACCGCACTCTTATGGGCTAGGTTGCAGATGGAACACCGATCAAGAGTACGTGATCCGAGGGTTCCGTGCAACCACGACGGGACGATCATGCCCATGCAGCGTGTACGTCACGATTGTAGGTGGGATTTCGGCACCGGGGTAAGAGCCCCCGACCTTGGTCGGGGGGCACGTTCTCACGGACATCCGGCTGCCCCCC
>JAFGQA010000239.1 GCA_016935885.1 Phycisphaerae bacterium
CGCCAGTGCCTCAACGGAGAGTGTCCTACACGGACACTGGCAGACAAGCTGCCAGTGGCACCCCGCCGCCGATTGTGTCATGGACCCCTAGCCAAGGGGCCGTGACACTTCCGGCGAAACTCGGTTCTGGCTGCGACGGGTGGCTTCGTACGTGTTCAGCGTTCAAGCGGGGTGGCATGGGTAACGAACGACACGCCCCACGGGGGCGGGTCGTTCATTACCCGTGAGAACAGGTTCGAATGGATGCCCACGGGTAGGCTCCGCCGCCGGCGGCGGCTCCGCTTGCCCATGCCACCCTGCCAAACACGTGCGGCGGCCCGTCCGCCCGTGCCGTCTCTCCCGTGGGCGCACGGGGCATACACGCTGGCGGGCAACCCGCCAGCGGCACCCTCCTGGACCGCCACGGACCCCACTCGCCACGCTCGCCAGCGTGCCACCTGGTACACGACCGAATCAACAGCATTATCGGATGATGTTACTTCTTGTCGATCCGGACCAAGTGCGATACAGGGATGCCCCGATGCGTGCCCGCACTGGGTCCCACGCAGGACTCACCGGATCTTGACGGGTCCCACCGATTCGACCTGGCTCGGACTCGCCCCCTGCCTCCTTCTCTCAGCCGAACCGCCAGGCGTCGGTTCTGCAGGCGTGACGATCGGGGCCGAGTGGACCACTCCGTTAGCCGAGCCCTTTCGACGTGTTCCGTTGCGCTTCCGCAGATTATGGAAGTACTCCCACAGGATCCAGAGACACAACGCTGCCAGCAGCACCCCGCCGATCACGTACGTGCCCACCCGCATCTCGCTGAGCAATCTGCTGAATCTCGAACTCAGCCAAATCCACGTCGGAACGGATATCAGTGCTGCAAAGCCGTCTATCGACGCGAATTTCCAATAGCGCACGCGAAAAACGCCTGCCGTCAGGAACAACACAGCCCGCAGGCCGGGCATGAACCTGGCCGCGAATATGATCTTGGCGCCATGATCAGCGTACATCCTGCGGGCCCTCTCCACGAGCCAGGGCTTCGCGATTCGCCGAAACCACCGATGCTCGACGATTTGCAGCCCATAACGCCGTCCCATGAAGTATAGGATCGAATCGCCGAGCATCACGCCCAGGAGCCCGGTGGCAATCATCAAGCCCAGATCGGCCTGCCCCCGATGTACCAGCCATCCCGCCGCGACGAGGGGGATGTCCTCGGGCAGCGGCATCCCCATGCCAGCCGCCATCAAGATGACAAACAGGCCGAGATACGACCATTTGCCGAGGACTGAAACAAGCAAACCTTCCACGGAACGCTCCGCCAACACTGCCGGCCGAAGGATCGGCCACGTGCAGCCACTGCCGTCACCCAGCCGTACCGCCTTCTAGCTGCGTGGAAACCCCGTCTCCGCTGGCCACCGACCGCAAGGCCGCCGCCGCCGCCGTCCTTACCCGCTCGTCGCCATCCGATCGCAACATCTTCAACCACTCATCACGTTCGGTCCCCCCCGCCTCACACACGTAGCCCACAAGCCAGACCCGCCGATCGACTGACAGTACGGCCAGGCGTTTCTCCATCTCACGCCGTCCGGCCTCACCTAGCTTGACCAACGCCGCGCAGGCCTCGTCGACCGCCGCGTCGACAACGGCATGTGTCTTGACATCGTCCAGGCAACGTCCGACAACGTCGGCCGCACGCTCCGCTGGCTCCAGATTGCCAAGTGCCTCCACTGCCGCCGCCGCGATGTCTTCGCGGCTATCCCTCCGCAAATGGAAGAGGGCCTGCTCCACATGCCTGTCGTCCAAGAAGACTTTTAAGATCTGAATCACTGAGCATTGCTGCTTTTCAGACCTTGAATGACGCAGACTCTTCAGCACCTCGGGCAGAACCAGCCGCGCCACCTTTGGGTGCGCCCTGATCTGCGCTGCCTTCTCCGCAAGCTCATCGGGGGTGCGGTTCTGCAGCGAGGCAACCACGCTGCGGACCTGGGCTTGCATCCGATAACGACTATAGACTCTGTATGTGAGAAATGCGGCGGAGCCAATGATGGCAACCGTCAAGACGCACGCGCAAGCGGCGACCAGTACGTGCCCCCAGAGACTGCCGTGTCTTGTCGATAGCGAAGCCACTGACCTGTCTTCTCGATCATTCAAGGTGATTCACCTCAGGCGAACGTCGCCCATCGGGCGACGCCACCTGCCACAGGCATCGGGCCGAGCCATACGGCCGGATTACTTATCCCGCTCAAGCCTCCCTGCGAGAGGTCTCTCCGTCACGAAGACGGGGGACCGCTCCTCGCGTTGCTCGAGCTGTCATCCCGTGCTCCGACCATGCTCAAGCAATCGGCAGATTCCGGTCCTGTTGGTCTGTGAGCAGTTGTTTCCACGATCCCAATCCACTGGGCGAGGCCGCGCACTGCACACGTAGCAGGAGCATAGATACCGGCTTCTCCGTTTTCTCCCCGCGCAGCCGATGATAACGTGTGTCCTCACACCAAGTCCTAGAGAACGCTGCGAACAGCATCAGGATGCCTCGTCCGTTACACCCAGGAGCGCGACAAGCCGCTCGAAGTCATCCAGACTGTAGTACTCTATCACCACTTTGCCCATGTGCCGACGCCTGCCTTCGTGAATGGTCACACGCGTCCCGAGCGCTGCTTGCAGCCGCTGCTCCATGTCGAGTACCGCTGGCCTCGCACTGCGATCTTTGACAGCCCCCCCCCTCGTACCCTTGCTCCGGGCGATTCCCGCCTCGAGCTGCCGAACGGACCAGGATTCGGCAACGACGCGCCGAGCAAGCGTTGTTTGGCTATTCGGGTCCGATATTCCTAAGAGTGCCTTGGCATGTCCAACACCGAGCTCGCCCGAAGAGACCATCTCCATGACGTCGTCCGCAAGCGCCAGCAGGCGCATGTAGTTTGTGACGGTCGCGCGATCCTCGCCGACACGCCGGGCGATCTCATCGTGTGAGAGGCCATGCTGATCGTGCATCGAGCGATAGGCTCGTGCCCGCTCGATCGGATTCAGATCCGTCCGATGAATGTTCTCGATGAGGGCAAGTTCGAGCAGCTCGTCGTCGGGGACTGCCCGGACGATGGCCGGAATGTGGTCGAGGTTTGCCAATCGGGTGGCGCGGAGGCGGCGTTCGCCGGCGACCAGCTCATAGCCACCGTCGGCCGGACGGACGACAATCGGCTGGAGCGTCCCCTTGTCCCTGATCGAAGCCGCGAGGCTCTGCAGGGTCTGGTCATCGAAGCGACGTCGAGGTTGCATGGGGTTCTGCCTGACCTCGTCGACGGGAATCTCAAGGAAACGGTGGGGGCGGGCAAGACCACGCGAATCGCGCACGGTGCGCGTGGAGGCAAGCGCGGAGGTGTCGCTGGCCGCGTCTTGCTGGACGAAATCGGATGAAACCAGCGACGAAAGGCCTCTTCCGAGCCGACGCTGTCCCTTTGACATAGAATCGCTCCTTGTAGCAGGGCGAACCATGGAGCCGCGCGAAGCAGGTAAGCTACACGCGTTCTGCCTCCGATTCAACAGCCACAAACCACGAGCTCCGGCGTTCGCATGTTCCACGTGGAACAAAGGGGGATGCCCGTATGCAGCGAGAACGGCCTCCACCCTTCCAAACCGACACTTCCTGATGCCCGCGGGTACGCCACGGTTGTAGCTGGGTCCTAGTGCGGCCCGGCGCCACCGGTCCGCTGCCACGAGGATCCTTTCTCGCACCCACTTCCGGCAGGAGTCCCTCCCCACACATCGACGCAACGGGCCGAGCAGGATTCTCGACTCGGCGTCGCCTTCTCGCCCAACCAAGACGACGTACACCCCGGTGCCGTGTCGCAGGCCCACTGGGAGGCGTTTCGGAGGCGTTCTGGCACGACCCACACTGTCCCTGACGCCAAGCGTCTGCCCACACCACCCGGCCACTCCCACAACGTGTTCCATCGCCAAGTCTCGCTTTGAATCCAATGCACCTGTCCAAAGGACCTCCGTCGCCGGAACCGTCGAGATCCTAGGAGACGGCCGTGGTGGCTGTCGCATCCAGGAGCTTGCCTCCGGATGCAGCCCGGCCGTTCCACGAGGAACGCCGACGACAGCGATTCCCCGTTGGCACCGAGCAGGAGACCATCCCACAACTGTAACACCGGCCTCCCGCCGCTCCCTCATCACAGGCCCGAAGGAGGGCGAGCGCAAGCTCAGTTGAACCGCTGCCTGGCCGGATGCTACTTGGTCTTCCAGCCTCGCTTGCAGTACTCCGCCGCAGCGTGGATGCTTTCAGGAGGAATGGACTCCCGTTCACGCGGCGCAAACTTGAGGTTGGCCTCGGCCCACGGGCCCGTGCCACAGGCGGTTCTCGGACAGGCCTTAACCGGTGTTGCGCCATCCGTGGATCTCCTCTACCGTGCACAATCCACACTCGGTCGTCCCACAAGTGGTTGTCATGGAGGCGGTAGGCCACCACGCGCGTTCAGCCATCTGCGGCCGTGTTGCGCGGGCTTCGCGATTCCAGGTGTTGGGACAAGGGCCAAGATGGGAACATCGGACCTGAATATCGACACAACAGGCCGTCCCGGGTCGTGAAGGGGCCGCTGGCGCAGTACACGACGACGGGATCGTCCAGAGGCGATTAGGTTGGAAGGGATGGAAGAAGGCTCACAGCCCGCTGTCAAAGGGATAGCCGGGGTCCGGAACTGCGGTTCCTGACCGTGAAGACCAGCGGCGAGGCGCGGGTGCCACACTCTTGCCACGAGCTGCTGGGGCTACTGCGGGAACGCGGACCCGAGCCTTCGGCTTGGTGTAGAATGATGTGGTCGATGGCTGTGTCCCGTGGGCGGCTGAGGCGTATGGGAGCAAGGCGCCTGCGCTGAAAACCTCGAGAGGATCCGAAATGTCGAGAAGGCGTTCGCTGATGCTCGCGTTGGCGTTTGCTGTCGTGGTCGCGACAGCGGGGAGCTGCGAGGATCCATACTCGGTACGGAGGATACGAATGAGGCAGGATCATCTTGCCTGGCAGATCGAGCGTGCGACTCGGCGCGACGAGCGCGCGAGACAGCGGTTGAAAGAGGCGATGTGGAGTGTAGAGAAGTGGTGGCGAGCGGACGTCGAGCACTTCAAGGAGACCGTGCCGACCGCTGGCGACTACATCTGGTGATTGCAGCGACCGAGTGGATCGGTGCGTGTCGGTAGCAGTGTCAGTGCGGTGGCACTCCGAGAGTGATGCCGTGGTGACATAGGAGCAAGGCGGTGATTCAATGTCAGGATTGTGAACATTTCATGCGCGGGCCCGGGGGCGAAATATCCTTCAAGTGCGACCCGTTCTCGAATATCAAGGAACCGGAGTGCGTGGTCAAGTGGCAACTTCTACGGATGACGGAACTGGGACAGAAGATGGAGCGGATGGTCGGGGCGTATGAGGCGACGTTGGATATATACAAACGGATGCAGCCGCTCCAGGAGAAGCTGTTTCGCCACATGGAGAATGAGATCGAGGAGATGGAGGAAGGGGAGGCCTGGAAGCACGGGGATGGGGAGGACGACGACGAGCATGATGAGGATGAGGATGAGGATGAACCAGCACCGCCGTGGTCCGGGTTGAATCAGTGAGGGCTGTTTCCGTAGAAGTGGCGATTGAATCGCTATAGAGCAATTGATACAGACGGGTCGTCCGAGGTCCCGTCGTCGATGGGCGAGGCGACGTTGTGTGTGATTCGATGTGGCACCAGGGCGCAGGGCCGTTGCCCGGCCGCTGATGCGGGTGTGGTCCGCGGACACGCCACGAGGATTGTCATTTCATTAATCCTCCATTTCATGTGGGCACGGGCGGCCGAAATCTTCTGAAGCTACGAATAGCCTGTGGAAGCAACCGGACCTCGAAGTTCAGACCGGACCTCGCAGCTTCACCTTACGAAACCTGGCAGTGTTGAGCCCACGGTGCGCGCGTGGGTGTACTCTCGAATCATCGCCGAATCCGGCCTGGGTTTCGATGAAAGGAGAAAGACCATGACGAGATTGCAGAAGTCAAAGGGGGGCGCTCTCGTTTGAACTGTCCCAAGCCAAGGCGATGGGGCAACAAGACTACAGCAACGATGTGGTTCTGCTCGGCGGCGGACTGACGCTGGCGTTCGACCTGAGCACGAACCCCAGCACCGGTTGGATGTATTACGATGTTCCGTTTGACGAGACGAACACGTTGTGGGTCAACACTGCGACCGAAGTTCGGCCGACGCCGGAGGAGACGCTGATCGTGCTGTCATCGCCCAGGCAGATCGCCATCCGCGGCTACTACCGCTACCACGACGCGACCGGCGAGGTGGCGGGGCTGGATGACGTCGTGCTCGACTTGGCAGGCGATGAGTTGGGCATCGTGCAGGAACAACGTGCCCGATTGTGCCGCTTGGCTGGCTTGCGGGCTTACCGTTTGGCGGACCTGCCCGCAGGCAGGTGCATCCAACCGTGAAGTGCTCTAGCCCGGACTCCCTTTCTCATCCATGCGTTTCTCATCCATCAGACGCCGGCACTTGGGGCACAACGTCCGCCCTGCGCTTTCCGCCTCTTCGAGCGACTCGAAGACCACCAGATTCGATGCGAAGATGCTGCGGCCGCACGCGCTTGTGGCCAGGTGAAAGATCCGGGGGTTGTTCTTGCTCGCGACAAACTTGACGCCCGCTTCGGGGTATACCTCGGGCCAGGGTCTTCGGAGATCCTCACTCGCGCCGACATCCGACGCCTGGGTATCCGACTCCTCCTCTGGAATCACAAGCTCCGAGCCGGCCGATCCCGCCGCGTCTTCATCCACGGCGGCGGGAGGCTGCGCGTCGGGCCGAGGAGTGGGTACGGTCACTCGTATGACCGCCGGTTGCACCGTCTTGTCTTCCCGCTTGAGCTCGTGGATGAACCACTGCACGGCACCTACAGCCACCATGAGCCCACCGATCAACCCGGCGAACACAGCTATCCAGGCGTGGCTCTTACGCCGCCGCGAGCGCTCGAATGGATCCTCGTCGGCACACTCTTGCAGGGCGTCGGCCAACAGGGCGGCCGACGGATAGCGATCTGACCGCTCGACCGCCAGGCAGTTCCTCAAGACCGCTGCCCCCTTTTGTGTCAGGCCTCTGATCTCGCTCAGGTCCAGCGCCGGCGGGTGCTTGTGCAAAGCCATGAACTCGGCCTTCGAGTGCGCGTGCAACCAGGACCGTCCCGTCAGGGCATACAGCATCACAAGCCCCATGCTGTAAATGTCACTTGCCGCCGTTGCCCCCTCACCGCGAGCGGTCTCCGGGGCGATCCAACCCAGCGAGCCAACCGTCTTTCCTCGCATCTTCTCGCTTGTCGCGTCCCGGGCAACGTCGGCGAGACCGAAATCCATCAGCTTCAGATGTCCGTGGGCGTCGAACATCATGTTGCCGGGCTTGATGTCCCGGTGAATGATCCCCAACCGGTGCGCCAGGGCCATCGCTCGGGCCGGCTGAGTCATCATCGCCCAAAGCTCACGTGGTGGAATCCGCCCGTAGCGATCCACGTATTCCTTCAGCGTGCCGCCTTCCATGAGCTCCAAGGCCAGGAAGACCTGTCCCTGGTCCTCGGCCACCTCGAAGATGGACACGACGGATGGGTGTTGCAGTTTGGCGATCGCCCGGGCCTCCAGCAGAAACAGCTCTGCGTTCAGGAGGCCACCGTCACTGCTTCCTTCCCCTCGTCTATTAAGGATCTTCAGGGCTGCGTCGCGACGAAGGCTCTCGTCGTGGGCTCGCCACACCACCCCCATGCCCCCTTGCCCAAGTATGGACAAGACCCGATATCGCCCCAATGTCCGGCCCGCCCAGACCGTGTCAATCGCCGCAGATCTCGATCCCGAACTGCCCGGTGTCCGCAATTCATCCGGCAGGACGATGCTTCCAGAATCCGTACCCGGCCCTACGAGCCGGCCGGACTTGAAGTCCTCGGGACGGAGCTCCTCCGCACGCCACTTCTCGCGGCAATGACGGCACACCAGGTGGCGACCCAGCACGCGCGCGGAGACACGGTAGCCCTGCCCGCAGCGCGGGCACGCAACGCAAACGCGCTCCTCGCGTTGGGTTTTCCGATCCTGCCCCGGGCGTGGTTCCATGATGACGCAGGTCCTGCTTCGGTCTTCCCTACCTAGTTAATCATACACCGCTCCAACCGCAATCCAAGACCTCAAAAGGGAATCTATCCACCGCCGGCGCTTCGGCGCAACTTGGAATGAGTGCTGTGGATTCTAGCGCGACCGCGCCACCTGGCTACCTAGTACCGCGTTTCACAGGAAACGCGACTACGATTGCTGGATTGCTCGACCGAGAATCCCTTCTCGGTCCCGAAGCCGGTGCCGAGAAAGGATTCTCGGCAGAGCGTACAGTCGTTCTGTTCGTGAAACGCCGTACTAGGTTGCCCGGCGTCAACAGCAACCAGTCAAGCTCGGTGTGGCGTCCCACAGGGCCTGCGGACGGCCTGGCGTGTACTGATCGAGAGCGGTGGCACACCCCGCTGGCCCCCGAATCGCTGCCCTTGTGCCTCTAGCGTGTGTCTGTGAACGATGCAGCGCCGTGATTCTAAACCGCCCCCCTTTGCACCTCTGTCCGCAACTGCTTCAAGAACCCCAACAATACCGGTCGTGGAAGTACCGGGAGCCCGTAGCCCGACAGGTCCTTCGTTACCATGTCGTCCAGCACGGCCAGTACATCTGATTGCTGCCGTCCCAGCCCGGTCGTCAGTTTTCGGGCCTCATCGAGCCGACCGCCCGCCATCGCCTCGACGTATTGCACCACCATACGATTCACCTCTCTCGGCGAGATCCTCGGCGGACCCTCCTTCGGCGGGATCCTTGGCAGCCCCTTCGCCTGGGCCGGCTTGCCAGGAATGCCTGGGCCGCTGTCTCTGCGAGGCCCCCCTCTGCGAGGCCCCATCTCCCCCGGTAAGGCTTGTTCGTGCAGCAACCGATACTGTAGATCCGCCGCCTCCTGGATCCCTCGCAGACGTCGCCGCTCCTCCTCCGGATCCAACGGCGCCAACGGCAGTTCGCCGCTGTCCTCTTCCGCCGACACAGGAATGTAAACCTTCTGCCCGCAATGCGGACATTTGCCCCGCCGACCCGCCTTGTCCTTCGGCGCGGTGACTGCCTCGCCGCAATGCTCACAGTGAAACTCGATAGTCATGAGCCCCACCTCCCCTGGGCCCGTGGCCTGATCGCGTCGAGACGGCTGTCAGGCCGTCCTCGGCCTCCCTCAAACCTCACCGGCCCCTTCCCCTCGCCCTTCGAGGAGAACTCTCTCCCTGCTGGGCTTTTCGGGCACGCCATAACAATCGTAGCGGCACCTCCCTGAAAGGCAAAGACTCGCGAAGCCGCTTCTCAACGAAACGCCTGTACTGTTCACGCACGATCGCCGGATTGTTTACAAACAACGCGATCGTCGGCGGGCACACCGAGACCTGAGTCGCATAGTAGATCTTCGGCTGGGCCCCGTGTTTGGACGCCATCGGCTGTTGAGCGACCAGTGCCTCCTCGATCGCCCGGTTGAGCTGCCCCGTTGTCACGCGCAGCCGGGCCTGTTTGAACAGGCTCTGCGCCAAATCGATCGTCGATCGGATATTCCGCCCCTCCACAGCCGTGGTAAACGCCAGCGGTGCGTAGGCCGCCTGCGGCAGCGTCTTTGTCAGGTAATCGCCGTAATCTTCCGCATCGGCCCGGCCCTTGGCCAAGTCCCATTTGTTCACCACGATTACGCACGGCTTGTATTCATCCACTATTAGCCGGGTCAACTTCTTGTCGACCTCGCCGATCGGCTCCGTCGCATCGATCATGAATAGCACGACGTCCGCCCGCCGGATGGAAGCGAGCGCCCGCGTGTAACCGTAGAACTCTATGCTCGTCTTTTGCTTCCGCCGCTTCCTCATGCCGGCGGTGTCGATCGCGAGAAACTCCCGCTCGTCTATCTCGAACCGCACGTCGATGGAATCCCGTGTCGTCCCCGGCACCTCGCTGACGATCACCCGCTCCTGCCCGGCCAGCGCGTTGATGAACGTGCTCTTCCCCACGTTCCGACGCCCAACCAGCGCCACCTTCATCACCGGGTTGGGCACGTCGGCACCCGCCTCGATGCCCACTTGGGCCACGACGTATTCCATCAGCTCCCGACGCCGACGACCATGCAATGCCGACACACAAATGGGTTCCCCAAACCCCAGCGAGGCCCAGGCCCCGGCCTGTTCCTCCTGCCTGTCGGTATCCGCCTTGTTTGCCACCAGCTTCACTGGCGCCTCGACCGCGCGCAGTAGCCGGGCCACATCCTGATCCAGCGGCGTGATCTCCTCCTGCACGTCCACAACAAACAGGACCAGCGACGCCCCCGTGATCGCATACCCGATTTGTCCCTCGACGTGTTCCGTCAGGTCGTCGTGGTCCTCGATTCCGTATCCGCCCGTATCGATCAACTCGAAGTACCGGTCGTCCACTTCGCAGACGGCGCTGACTCGATCCCGTGTCACGCCAGGCGTCGAATCGACGATGCTGACCCGCCGCCTCGCAAGCATGTTGAGGAGTGAACTCTTCCCCACATTCGGGCGGCCCACGATGGCGACAATCGGCAGTGACATCCCGCAATTCTACATGACGACGCCCCGCTTGCCGAGGACCCTCCAACCTTGCTAAGAACCGCTCAGGTCTCCCCCTGCGGGCGACAATCCCTGGTGCGAGGATCTCCCTGACTCGACAATCCGTGCGTGTTTAGCGTCTAAACGGGCTGGGACAGGCAACGAATGACAGGGTGCGTGACAGTTCTGGCGGGTGCCACTGGCAGCTTGCCTGCCAGTGCGCATACCCGGTGCGCCCACCAGAGAGGCCGCACGGGCGGACAAGCCGGCCGTGGCGCCCAGAATCGAAGATCGCCGGAAGTGTCATGGACCCCGAACGACACGCCCCGTGGGGGTTGGGTCGTTCATTAGGCATCGCGCAGCAGTAACATGACCGGTTGCGCCACCTGGCTGGCTTGCCGGCTTGCCGTTTGGCGGCGGCAACATCAGCATTCAGCCCCGCCTACGCCGACGCGCCTGGGTCTTCATCAACCACATACCCAGCAACATGAACGGGGCCATTCCGGCGCCGCCCACCCCACAAGCCCCGCAGGCCTTGGCGATGATGCAGTCCAGATCCTGGCCGTCGATCACGCCGTCGCCGTCGTTGTCGATGCCGTCGGCGCAAATCCCGGGAGATCCCGGATATTCAGTCGGATCCTCGTCGTTGGGATCCGTGCCGTCTGCGACATACCCCGGCGGCTGCTCGACCGCCATCTTGCTCTCATCGGGGTTTCCATATCCGTCCCCGTCGGCGTCACGGAACCATGTCTTGAGCACCGGGCTCGGATTCGGTGGCGCATCTTCGTCGGTCGCCCCGTCACAATCGTTGTCCTTGCCGTCGGCCACCTCAGACGCGCCCGGATTCACCGTGGCGTCGGTGTCGTCGCAGTCGGTGTTGTCGCTCACATAACCGGCAGGCCGATCGCATGCCTGGATGCTCTCGTCGGCGTTCCCAAAACCATCCCCATCGGCATCCGCGTACCACGTATCCCGCGCCACGACCGTCAGTGTGGTCGCCGCACTGCACTGGCAACCGTTCGCGTCCGTCACGGTGACGCTATAGGGGCCGCTCGCCGTGGCTTCGATCGCTTGCGTCGTTGCGCCCGTGGACCACTCGTAGCCGCTGAAGCCCGCGCCAGCATCGAGCGTCGCCGTCTGGCCCTCGCAGATCTCCGTGCCCGGGTCCACCGTGATCATCTGCTCGGTCTTGTCGTACACCGTAACATCGATGTCGCCGGCGCCCTGGCAGCCATGGGCGTCGGTCACGGTGACGCTGTATGTGCCGGTGACCGTCACGTCAATCGTTTGTGTTGACTCTCCGGTGGACCATTCATAATCCGTGAAGCCCTCGCCGGCGTCCAATGTCACCGTCGTGTCCGCGCAGACCGCGGCAGCGGGACTCGCCGTAATAACCGGCGCGGGATCGTCATACAGCGTCACAACAATCTCGTCATTGCCGCGACAGTCATTGAAATCGGCCACCGTCACGGTGTACGTGCCGCTCGTTGTCACATCGATCATCTGCGTCGTCGCGCCGGTCGACCACAGGTAGCCGCCGAAGCCCGGCCCGGCATCCAGCGTTACCGTCGTGCCGTGGCAGACCGCTGCGGCGGGCATCGCGAATATCCTCGGCCCGGGACAAGCGCAGACCATAATCTCGATGGAATCGTCGCCTCGACATCCGTGGGCGTCCGTCACCGTCACGCTGAACCAGCCCGTGGCCGTCGCGTCGATCGTCTGCGTCGTCTCACCGGTCGACCACAGGTAGGATGCGAAGCCATCGCCGGCGTCCAGCGTCACCGTCGTGCCACAGCAGACGCCCGCGCCGGGCTCAGCCGTGATCTCCGGGTCGGGATCGCTACACATCGTGATATCGATGTCGTCGGTGCCTTCGCAGCCATTCGCATCCGTCACCGTCACGCTGTATGTCCCCGTCGTCGTCACTGCGATCGTCCGCGTCTCTTCGCCGGTCCCCCACAGATACGATGTGAAGCCCGCACCGGCGTCCAACGTTACAGTCGTGCCTTCGCAGACCGTCTCGCCTGGATCCGCCGTGATCGTCACCATCGGATTTGTGTTAACGGTAATGTTGATCTCGTCAGTGCCTTCGCAGCCATTCGCATCCGTCACCGTCACGCTGTATGTCCCCGCACTCGTCGCGTCGATCGCCTGGGTCGTCTCACCGGTCGACCACAGGTAGGATGCGAAGCCATCGCCGGCGTCCAGCGTTACCGTCGTGCCTTCGCAGACCGTCTCGCCAGGATCGGCCGTGATCGTCACCACCGGATTCGCGTTCACCGTGATGTAGATGTCGTCGGTGCCTTCGCAGCCGTTCGCATCCGTCGCC
>JAFGQA010000240.1 GCA_016935885.1 Phycisphaerae bacterium
CTAGCGAAGCTGGCGCAGCATGACTGGTAATACACACTGTCAAAACAGAAAACGCTCGGATTTCGCCATAACTTCCTTCTCAACAACACTCTGCGCTCTCCGTGGTCTCTGCGGTATGAATAATCCGGGATAGGAGCTACTGCCAAGGGTCCGTTCGGGACGAGCTTCCCATCCAGCTACACCGGCTCGAAAGAGCGGGGGCAAAAACAAGGCACGCGGCGCGCGGTCATTCCCGTCGAACCGCTGGCTTCGGACCCGCGCGCCCGTTAGGGGTCGCACAGGAACAATGTGAACGGTTGATCCGCCAAACGGCAAGCCGACAGGCCCACCAAGTAGCACATTCGGTCATGCTATTGCCGTGCGCTGCCTTGGGAGCCGCGCAGAAACAACGCAAAAGGTCGACCCTCCTGCTGCGGGCAGGTCCGCCAAACGGCAAGCCAGCAAGCCAGCCAAGCGGCACAAGCGGTCATGTTATTTTCGCGCGATGCCTTCGTCCAGGATCCACGTCCCCCCTTACGGGGTCGCCAGGAGCAGAAGGATGAACGCATCTACGTCCTGCATGTCGATGTTGTGGTCGGGAACGGTGTCTGCGGCGCACCAGTGTCCGTCCGGCTCGCTCGGCCAGGGGCCATCGGGATCCAGCACGACATCGACGAATGCCTGGATGTCCAGGCCGTTGACGACGCCGTCGACGTGCACGTCGCCCGGCAAGACGCCGTCGCACGGATCGGTCGCAAGGCCCCAGATCTCGATGTCGTCGATATTCCAGCCGGAATAGGCATAGGCGCCGCTTTGCCCGATCTCATGCCCCCATCGAATATGAACGCCTGCCTCGTTGTCCGCCCAGTCGGAGATGTCGAAAACCTGCTCGGTCCAGCCGTCTTCCTCGATCGCCGAGCCGCCGTTGTCCCAAACGGGCGTCCAGTCGGACCCGTTGGTCGAGACCTCGATCGTGGCGTAGACGTACGGCTGGTAGTCCGTATTCAGCCAACGTTGGAACTTCAACGTGACGTCCGTGATGCCGGAGAGATCCAGCGGGCCGGCCGTAAGCCAGTACGGGCCGCCGACCGAGGTGGAATAGTCGCCGCTCAGGTCGATGCCGTACACGTTGACGCCCGTCGCGCCGCTGTCGGGATCGGCGTAGCCGTGCGCACCACCATCGCCGGTCGGTTGGCCGAAGGCCCACTCACCCTGCGTGGCCCAGCCGGGATCGCTGTCCAATGGGAACGCGTACACCGCCTGCGGGCCGCCGACGGTGATATAGACCGTGGAGACGTTGGAGTCGCCTCCGTCGGGCGGCGTCCCACCATCGTTGGCCTTGTACTCGAAGCTGTACGATCCGCTACCGGTGCCTGGCACGTAAGTGACTTGGTTGCCGTTGGCAACCAGCGTGTAGGGCAGTTCGCCGGCGGTGATGACGTGGTCATTGCCGGCGTCCTTGAGCGTGTGGGTCGGCAGCGAGGTGACGATGTAGGTCAGGGCCGCCGGCGGATCGGGCAAGCCGTCGTCCGTCGCCAGCAGCGTGATGTCAACCGGCTCGCTCGTGCCGGTCCCCACGCTGACGTCCTGTGTCACCGGCGGGCCCGGGCCGAAGGACACGTCCAGCCGGGTGGCCGGGCCCTCGTTCACCACGACATCGTAATACGTCACCGGATCCTGACCGTCCGCATCGAAGGTCAAGTCGTAGGTGCCGGGCATTAACATACGGTGGTAGTCGCCGACGTCGGGGTCGGTATAGACCTCGTGGTCACGGCCGGCCACGGTCACCGTGCACGCCAACGGCTCTCCGCTTAGTCCTGTGACGACGCCACGGATGCCAATCAGACAGGTCTCCATATACGCCATCATCGATTCGCGGTTGTCGTCCCACAGGTCGGGGATTTCCGAATAGGGCCGGATCTTGGGATAATTGTTCAATTCGATCGTAACTTCGTTGCAGCCCATGTATCGGTAGTGCCAATCCTGCATCCCGCCGTCGATCGTGTACCAGTCGGCACCGTTCGTAATGCCGTGGTAGAAGCCGCCGTTCCACATCGGCAGATTGGTCTTCGAGTATTCCTCGCTGATGTAAACGAACATATCCTCGTCCGGCGTGGGCGAGAAGGTCGAGCCCTTATTGTCATCGTCGAACGGGTAATTGACAACAATGGCGCCCGTATGGAAGTTCGCCGAGCAGGTGAACGAGTTGGCGAAGGTCCAGTTCATGATGACGGCGGTCTCGGCCGCGCGGCCGTCGGTCGTGTTGGGATCGCCGTCGCTGCCCTCCGGGAAGTTGCGGTTCAGGTCCACTCCATTTGCGTTCTCGCGGGTGGGTGAGGGCGTGTGCTCGAAACCGTCGGGGTTCATGAGCGGGACGATCCAGATGTCGATCTCGTCAATGATGTTCGTGATCCGCGGATCAGTTCCGTAGTTGGTCAACAAGTAGTCTATGAGAAACAGGCACATCTCGTTGCCCGTCCACTCGTCGCCGTGCATGGTCGAGACGTACTTGAACTCCGGCTCGTCCTCCTCGGTGCCGACGTTGTCGCTGATGTTCAGCGCCCAAAGATGTCGGCCTTGAACGCTGAGGCCAAGGTCGTGGCGTTGGCAAATCGCGGGGTAGTTGGTTTCGGCATCCGCCAGGATTTGCGCGATCTCGGCGTAATCACGGTAATCATCGCGACTGGGCGGAGGCTCGTCCTTCGGCTCGCGGAAGGCGGGGACGCCGTCTTCATCGAGCAGCCGGGGGTCGGCGCCGTTCTCGATCAGCAACATCGCCAGCGGCCGATACAGTGCGTGGATTCGATCGTGGCGGCGAGCCGACAGGCCCAGGACGTGCATCGGGGCTTGGCCCCGATCGTTCCGAGCGTTGACTTTGGCGCCGGCAGCGATCAGGACTCGCATTGAATCTTCATTCAGCCTCCGGCAGGCCATGTGCAGCGGCGTTTCACCGCGGACGTCGGCTGCGCTCGGGTCCGCCCCCGCGGCCAAGACCATGCGGATCAGATCGGGGTCCCACGACGTGGCCACGAGGTGCAACGGCGTCAGGCCCCGGCCGTCCACAGCGGCGACCTTGGCACCACGGCTCAGCAGCAACTCGATGACGGCACGGTCATGGGTCGCCGCGGCATAGTGCAATGGCGTCTCGCCGGCTGCCGTCCGGGCATTCACCAATCCGGGATCGGCATCCAGCAGTTCTTTGACGCGCGCGACGTGGCCAAGGCGCGCGGCCGTGTGAATATCCGTCCCGTCAGCAGCCAGGATGCTGGAGGGGCAGAACAGAAGCAAGGTAGCCGCCGCTAACGTGATGGCGCGTCGCATCGTGATGGCATGTCTCATCTCGCCCTCCTCGGTAGTTCGCCGGTCGTTGGGCGGTCACTCGCCTGAACCATCCCAACAAAACGCCATTGTAACACGGTTTCCTTTGGCCGCAAAGCGGCGGCAGCCGGTCCGTGGTGGTCCCTGCGCAGCCGAGAATCCTCTGCCGAACCTCGACACAGGGGGCCGAGAAGGGATTCTCGGCCCAGCGTCGGCCGAGCGTCGTGTGTTGGGCACACCGGCGGCCCGGCGACATCGTTCATGCCGCATCCCGTTTGGCCAACCAGCAAGGGAAGTTGCCCGATGCCGTGTTTCAGCCCGCACGGCCGGCCACACCGTCACCGCTTGCTTGCCATCTCGAACAGCTCTCGTGCAATCTCCTCCGCCGCGCCGGTGCGGCCGAGTGTGCCGGCGCAGCGCGCCATGTGCCGGCGGCGCTCTTCGCTACGCATGATGTCGCGCAGTTCCTCGCGCAGGCGTCTGGCGTTGTCCACTGGGTCGTCCTTATCCTCGACCAGCGCCGCGGCATGGTTCCTCACCAACACGTCAGCGTTGGCAAGCTGGTGCCGCCGGCGATCGAACGGATACGGCATCAAGACCGACGGGAGGCCCATGGCCGTGATCTCCGCCAGTGTTGAGGCACCGGCACGGGAAACGACCAAATCCGCCACTGCCATGCAGTACGCCATGTGTTCGGTGAAGGCCAGCGCTCGGGCGGCGATGCCGTGCTTCTTGTACATCGCGCGGCACTCCTCCAGGTCCGCCGGGCCGGTCAAGTGGAGAATCTGCCACTCCGTCGCCACCCGCCACAGGTCGAAGAGTTGCATCGCCGTTGCGTTGATCGAGCGCGCCCCCTGCGACGCACCAGTGATCAGCAGCGTCCGCTTGTCCGGGTCCAGCTTGATCGACGCATAGCCCTTCGCGGCGTTGGCTCTCGAGAACACCCCGCGAATGGGACATCCAGTGCAAAGAACCTCCTTCGCACCCGGGAAGCGCTCGGCCGTCTCCTCCCATTGCACGAAGACCCGATCCACCTGGGGAGCCAGCCGCTTGTTGGCGCGGCCGGGCATCGCGTCGGGATTGAAAATCGCCGTTGGCACGCCGAGCTTCGCCGCCGCCACGACCGCCGGAGCCGCCGCGTAGCCGCCCAGGCCGAGCACCACCGCGGGACGCCGCGCTTCAAAGCGTTCCCGCGCCGCCTTCACGCTTCGACGCCACGCCATCAAAAACCGCGGCCAGTGCCACGGTTTCCCTGACAGAGGGCGAACGTGCTGCGAGACCAGCTCGTAACCCCGGGTGTCGGTCAGCCTCTTGTCGACCGCCCTCGGCGTGCCAAACACGGTCACGTCAAAATCGGGCTGGAGCGCCCGCAGGGCCTCGGCCACGGCCAAACCGGGATACAGGTGCCCGCCCGTCCCTCCGCCGGCGATCACAAACCAAGGTTTGTCTGCTCCCATTCTTGCCCCGTTCGCTCTCCGCCCGCCCGGCGCGGGCGCACCCGTCCCGTTTTAGCGTGCGGCCGTCGGCGTAACCGGCTGAAGGTGGGCCGCGCCTCCATCCTCCTTGTCCGCCCGGCACGCGGCCTGCTGTCGCAAACTCGCCGGGCCGCGCACGTCGGCCGACACGCGTCGCTCCCTGGCGACGTTCGCCAGCAACCCCACAAGGATACTGAACAACACCACCCCGGTGCCACCCGCCGAGACCAATGGCAGCCCAATGCCCTTCGTCGGCATCGACACCGTCACGACCGCGATGTTCATGGCCGCCTGAAGTCCGATCGTCAGCGTTGCCCCAAACGCAAGAAGCCGGCCGAATTCCGTCGGTGCCCCCGCCATCGCCCGCCGACCCTGCCACACCAGGACCACAAACAGCAGGATCACTGCCGCCCCGCCAATGATGCCCAGTTCCTCGCACACCACGGAGAAGACGAAGTCGCTCCGCGCCTCGGGTAGATAATCGTATTTCTGGATGCCTTGGCCCAGGCCCCGCCCCCACCAGCCACCGGACGCGATCGTGATCAGGGACTGAATCCCCTGGTAGCCGGTCCCTTGTGGGTCCGCCTCCGGGTACAAGAAGGCGAATATACGTTCCATTCTGTACGGCTGAGACCACACCAAGTATCCGAGCCCCCACACGGCTGGCAGGCTCACGACGCAGAGGTGCCAAACCCGCGCTCCACCGGCTAGTAGGATGCCTCCCCCCACTGCCAGCAGTAGGGCACCCGTACCTAGATCCTCCCAACCGACCAGGCCGACGACCAGAAGCAGGATCAGGATCGCCGGCAGAAGACCCGACCAGAACCGCCGAATGCCTTCCCCGATGCGACTACAGAACGCCGCGAAGAACACCACAATCGCCAGCTTGGCGACTTCCGACGGCTGGAAGCTTAGGCCGCCGGCGATTGGTCCCAGCGACAGCCAGCGCTTCGCCCCGTTGCGCTCCTCGCCGAATAGCAGCACAGCAACGAGCAAACCCACCGCCAGGAACATCAGCAAGATCGCCGGCTGGAACGCCCTCCCGTGGCGGATGCGCCACCATCGGTATGGACACAAAGCCACCACAAGCAGCACGACCAGCGCCAAAAGCGTGAACAAGGTCTGCCGGAAAGACTGGTTCTGGAGGATGTTCTCGCTGATCGGCGGCGCGGTCAGGCTAGCACTGGCGGAGAACACCATCACGACGCCGATCCCCAACAGCGCGGCGGCTACCAGCGTGATCGCCGTGCCACACGAGGACGGCCTGCCATCGAGTCGCAACATGATCTGCCTCCGTGGCATGATCTACCTGGGACTGCAGGTGCGAGAATCCCTGGTGCGAGAATTCCTGGTGCGAGAATCCTCTCTCGCACCCGTCTTCAACAGGAACCCCTCCCTCACGGCTCCTAGCTCCTAGCTCCTAGCTCCTCACCGCAGCTTCGTCGTCGCCAGCGCCAGTATCGCAAACAACGCGGACAACAGCCAAAACCGCATCACCACCTGCGATTCCGCCCAGCCTTTCAGGTGGAAGTGGTGATGAATCGGGGCCACCAGGAAGATCCGTTTGCCCCCCGTCGCCTTGTAGTAGCCCACTTGCAACATCACAGACAGCGCTTCGATCACGAAGACGCCGCCGACGATGAAAAGCATCAACTCCTGCCGTATGACGATCGCGACGAAGCCGATCAACCCGCCCAGCGGAAGCGACCCGGTATCCCCCATGAAGACCTGCGCGGGGTGACAGTTGTACCAGAGGAATCCCAGGCACGCCCCCATCATCGCCCCGCAGACCACCGACAGCTCGCCGACCTGCGGGATATGGTGGATCAACAGATACTGTGCCACACGATCGTCGCCTACCGCCCACGCCAACACCATGAACACAAAGCAGCACAGTCCCACACACCCGCTGGCCAGACCGTCCATCCCGTCGGTCAGATTGACCGCGTTGGATGTCCCTGCCACCACCAGGATCGTGCTAATCATGAACGCCCAGATCGGCAACAGGATCGGGTCAGCCAGATCGCCCTTGACGAACGGCACGGTGAGAATGCGATAGCATTCCATCTCACCACTGTCGGCGAACGTCTGCTGTCCGCGACTGTAGATGAAGTAGCCCAGCATGACCCCCAAGCCGACCTGAAACAGCAGCTTCTGGTACAACTTCAGCCCGTCTCGGGTCCCGCCCTTGCCCTTGTCCAGCAGCTTGAATAGGTCGTCAAGGAAACCGAGCGCACCCAGCCAGGCCATGCAGAAGAAGGCCAAATGGATGTAGAAGACGGTCAGATTCGCCAGGAGAAGCACCGCCGCCGCGATGCCGAACAAGATCAGAATGCCCCCCATCGAGGGAATGTCCGATTTGTGCTGGGTCAGCTCGTTGAGCGCCTTATGGTCGAAGTCCGGGATGTCGCCCAGCCGCTTGCGGATCAGAAACCGAATCACAACCGGCCCCAGCGCCCAGACCACCGCAAACGCCACCAGAATCGCCAGCGTCGCGCGGAACAGCGCATTCTCATACGCGTAGGGGCGACCCTCCAGCAGATATTTCACCAGATGGTACAGCACGGTTCTACGATCCCATGTCGCCTCGGAATACGCGCCCGGACACCCTTGTGCCACCGCGTGCCACCGCCGCGAAAGGCGCCGCCGCTGGTGCGAGAATCCCTTCTCGCACCTATCTCCACCACGAATCCCTTTCTCCGGAGTCTTCTGCCACTTGGCTGGCCGGCTGGCTTGCCGTTTGGCGGACCTGCCGCGGCAGGCGGATCAACCGTTTGAGTTGTTTCTGCGCGGCTCCTTAATCATCGGCCCGTCGGAGGGCCGGGCTTGCAGGCGTGTCTCCTCGTCCGTGCGCGCCCCGCCTGTCTCAATGCTTCAACCAGGCGCTCCAGCCGAACAGCACGCGATGCCTTCAGCAATACCACGTCACCTGCCTCAAGCAACGTGCCGATTCTCTCCGACGCGGCCTCGACCGTCGGAAGCGAGTAGATCCGCTTTGTCATGCCCGCGGTCGACGTTGCGCCGTCCGCCACCACACGGGCGTACGCCCCCACGGCGATGATGACATGGGCCGTCGACCGGCCCGCCTCACGCCCCACCGCCTGATGACAGGCCGCGGCCTGGCTGCCCAGCTCCCGCATGTCTCCCAGGACGAACACCCGCCGACCGACGTCCTCCAGATGATCCATTACGTCAAACGCCGCCCTCATGCTGCTCGGGTTTGCATTGTACGCGTCGTTGATCAGCGTGATCCCGTTGACGACCAACCGCTCGGTTCGCATCGGCGGCAATCGTACCTTCAACAACGCCGCGGCCATGTCTTCGTGCGTCAACCGCATGCGCGTACCGATCGCGATCGCGGCCAGCGCGTTCACCGCATTGTGCCGCCCCGGAACCCCAAGGCGGTACTGGAAACGCCCGTTGACCTTGAAACGCAGGCCGCCTTGCTTCGTCACGAAGTCGCCCGCACGCAGGTCGGCCCGCTCCTCCGTCCCGTAGGTCAACATGGTGCAGTGGTCCCCCGCGCCGGCGGGCGCGTATCGAGCCGCCTGATCGCTCACCGCGACAAACGCCCGCCCCCGCATCGCAGGCAGCAGCGAGAATTCCTCCGTCGCCACCGACTCCACGTCGCCGAAGGATTGCAGGTGTTCCTCGCCGATGCTCGTGACGACACCCAGGTCCGGCTGCGCGAGCCGCCCAAGGGCCGCTACCTCGCCGGGATGGTTCGTCCCGATCTCCACCACCACGAACTCGTCCGACGGCTCCACCGAAAGCAGCGTCAGCGGCACGCCGATCGCGTTGTTGAAGCTCGCCGGCGCCGCCCGTCCCCGCTTCCTTGACGCCAGAACCGTTGCGATCATGTCCTTCGTGGTCGTCTTGCCGTTGCTCCCCACGACGCCGATCACGGTCGCGGCAAACTGCCTGCGATACCACGCCGCCAGCTTGCCCAATGCCTCGGTCGTGTCTGCCACCCGGATCAGCCTCCCGCAGTCCTGGTACTTGATGTGGACCTGCGTTGGATCACTCACCACCGCGGCACCCGCCCCCCGCTCCAGCACCTCCCCCACGAACGCGTGTCCGTCGAACGTCTGTCCGACAATCGCGAAGAAGAGCGACCCGGCACTCAGATTGCGCGAATCGGTCGAGACTCCGCTCACCGTCGGCACGGTGATCTCGCCCAGGATTCTGCCGCCCATCGCCTCGGCTACTTCTTCTAGCGTCAAGACCCACATCGTACTTCCGCCTGCCTCCGATCACCCACTGCCTGCTGAACTCCACAACCCGCTATTCACCACCCGCTGTCCAGAATGCGCCATCCGCTATTCGCCATTCGCCATTCGCCATTCGCTATTCGCCATTCGCCATTCGCTATTCGCCATTCGCTATTCGCCATTCGCTATCGCCCCTCCGCCTGCCTCCGCTCAATCGCCGCCCGGGCGACCTCCACGTCGTCGAAGTGCACCTTCTCGGTACCGAGGATCTGATAGTCCTCGTGCCCCTTGCCGGCAATGACCAGCATGTCGCCCGGCTCCAGCAGCCCGATCGCCCGATGGATCGCCTCCGCCCGTTGCGGCACCACCATCGCCCGAGCCTGATCCTCGACCGTCAACCCGCGCTCGATCTCCGCGATGATCGCCAACGGATCCTCCGTCCTCGGGTTGTCGCTGGTGATGATGAACGCATCGGCCCCCTCGGCCACCGCCCGAGCCATCAGCGGTCGCTTCGTGCGATCGCGGTCACCGCCACAACCGAACACGCACCACAGCCTGCCACGCGTCAGCGGCCGAACCGCCCGCAGTACGTTTTTCAAGGCATCGTCCGTATGGGCGTAATCCACGAAGACATCAAAGCCCAGCAGGCCCGTCTCGACGCGCTCCAGACGCCCCGGCACGTGTGTCAACGCCGCCAGCCCGCGCTGTATCGCCTCCACGTCCAGGCCCATGGCCCATCCCGCCGCCGCCGCCGCCACGGCATTCGAAACGTTGTGACGACCGACCAACTGCGTACGAGCCTCGAATGCCACGCCCCTGCAAGCACCCTCGCAGACAAACGCGAATCGACCGCCTGACGGCCCCTCTTCGATGATCCTCGCGCGGATGTCGGCTGGCTTACAAATGCCGTAGCGGATGATACGTGCCCGACAGTTCACTACGACCTTCTCGCTGGCCGGTTCGTCCGCGTTCACGATCGCCACCGCGTCACGAGCCAAGCCGTCGAACAGCCCTTGCTTGGCACGCAGATAGTCCTCCCGGGTCCGGTGATAATCCAGATGATCCTGCGTCAGGTTGGTGAAGATCGCCGTCGAGAAGCGAATGCCGTCCGTCCGTCGCTGATCGAGACTGTGCGACGAGACCTCCATCACGACGTGTCTGGCGCCGGCCGCATGCGCCTCGATCAAATGCCGTGTCAACGCGACCGATCCCGGTGTGGTCAGGTTCGCCGACATCCTGCGGCCCACAAGGTCGTACTCGATGGTGCCCAACATGGCGGTCGGCCGCCCCGCCGCCCGCAGCAGGCCGCGCAGCATGTACGCGATCGTGGTTTTGCCGTTCGTTCCCGTGACGCCCGTCACCGCCAATCCGCCGTCGGCCTGGACCTGGTCCAGGCCGTGGAACACGGCCGCCAGCCGCGCCAACGCGCGCCGCGCGTCTGGCACCAGGATCGCGACCGGCCCCGCTTCAACCGTGGCGCCCGCAGCGCCCGTACGCAACGTGGCCGCGTGCCCCGAGCCGTCAGCCTGTCTTCGCCCGGCTCGTTTGATATCACCGTCCGCCACGATGGCCACCGCGCCGCGCGCCACGGCGTCGTCGACGAAGGCCGCTCCGCTCGCACGCGTGCCCGCCACCGCCACGAACAGCGCCCCCGGCGTCACATCCCGCGAGTCGTCACACACCGCACTCACGCAGACTCCCCCCGTCCCTGACAACACCCTGTCGCGTCCAAGCGCGCGAGCAACAAGCGATCTCAGGTCCATCACCTTCGCATCTCGGCCACAATGCTCCTTTGCATCCGTTCTCATGACCACAGCATTGTAACGCCAGCTTCCGTTTCTGGACGCGTATCGTGAAACTCACGCGCCAGGCGCCTGTCCGGATGAGCGGGGCACCAGGATCTCGCCGGTGAGGACACAGGCCTTGGCGCCTGTACCACACGGGAGCGGCACACTTCTCGTACAGGTTCTGAGGCCGTGCAAGGTCGCATTCAAGATACAGTCAGTCAGCCCCCCGCCGCCGACACTGTGGTCAACGGCGCGGCCGGCCGATCGGGCGGGATTCGCAGGTATGCTAGTGCGTGCGTCAGGATCTCACGGAACACCGGCGCCGCCACCGTCCCGCCGTAGTACGCCAACGACGGATCCGGCCGCCTGATGGCCACAAACACCACCAACTCCGGATCACGGGCCGGCGCCGCGCCCACGAAGGAGCCGACATATGCACGCTGCTTCTTATACCCGCTCCCACCTCTCGCCGCGATCTGGGCCGTGCCCGTTTTCCCGAAGACCTGATATCGGGCCAACTGCGCGTTCTTGCCCGTTCCCTCGTTGACCGCTGCGCAGAGCACCTTGTCCTTCATGATATTCGCCACGTTCGCCGGCAAGGCCCGATCCTGCGCCGGCGGATCCGAGAAGTCCCGTACCACGCGCCCGTCCGCCGCCACCACCGCCCGGATGACGTATGGCTGTATCAGCTTGCCGCCGTTGGCCAGCGCACAGAAGGCCCGTGCCAACTGCAACGGCGTCGTCGCCACCTCGTGCCCCATGGGCACACTCGTCGTCGTGTATCCGTCCCACCGCACCAGTGGCCGCACAATCCCCGGATCCTCGCCCAGCAAGTCTACGCCCGTCTTCTCGCCGAAGCCGAATGCCTTGAGCCCGCGGTAAAGCCGCTCGTTCCCCAGGCACTTGCCGATCTTGGCCATCCCGATGTTGCTCGACTTGATGACGATGTCCTCGAACGTCAACAAACCGTATGGATGATGGTCGTGAAGCACTCGCCGGCCGTCCTGCCAAGTACCCTCCTCGCAGTCAAACACTTCACCAAGCTTCACTGCGCCGTCAGCCAGCGCCGCAGCAGCCACGAACGGCTTGAACGTGCTGCCAGGTTCATACGGATCGGTGATCGCCCGATTGCGATAACGAGACGCCCCGTAGTCGCCGTAGCAATTCGGATCGAACCCCGGCACGTTTGCCATCGCCAGGATCTCGCCCGTCTTCGGATGCATCACGATCGCCACGCCGCCTTCGGCCCGGTAGCGCTCGACCCCGGCGGCCAATTCGCGCTCCACCGTCGACTGGATCTCCGCGTCGATCGTCAGCACGACGTGGAAACCGTCGCGCGCCGCACGATACCCGCCGTCCGCCAGCCAGAACGCCTTCCGCTGGGCATCACGGACAATCGTCTTCACACCGTTCTCACCACGCAGCCAGGCATCGCACTGATACTCCAAGCCGCTGACCCCGTGCCCATCCGCCGCGACGAAACCCACCAACGCCGCCGCGAGCCCGCTCATCGGATACGTGCGGTACGGCTCGTCGAATACGCCCAGGCCGTACACGCCGGCGTTCTTGATCCGTTCCGCCTCGTCGATGGTCACGCCCCGACGGATCACGAAGAACCGCCGGTCACCTGCTGCCAGCAGATCCTCACACAGCTCACAGGGCTCCAATCCAAGTACCTCTGCCGCTTTCTCCGCCGCGACGCGCCGGTCGGGCAGGATCTTCGGATCCGCGAAGACGCTCTTGCGAAGCAGTGTCCCGGAGATGATCCGGCCGACTCGGTCAACGATCAGCCCGCGACGATGGTTCAGCGGGATGACCGACCGCTGTTGGCGCGCGGCCCGGGCCAATAAGAGCGGTCCATCGTGGACGCTGATATAGACGAGGCGGCCCATTAGCCCCACCAAGACCACGAGGACAACTGCGATGATCGCCTGGCCTGCAAGATGTGAACGACGCGACCGCAAGGCATCCATTCCTTAAGCCACTCGTTGGCTACGACGCGACTATGACCAGCGTTTCCAGGACCATGGCCTGACTCCGTTGGCAGCCCGTGGTGAAAGGGAAGGCGGCTGTTCGGAAACGCCGTTCCTGACCGTGAAAACCACCGGCTTTGGCGCCGGTGCCTCGGTCTTGCCACGGGCTGTTAGCCCACACCATGGCCGGGCCAAGGCCTCCGCCTCGGTCCTTGTTGGCGATTGTTGATCGCGGACTGACGATTGGCCAATCCCCAATCCCCAATCCCCAATCCCCAATCCCC
>JAFGQA010000241.1 GCA_016935885.1 Phycisphaerae bacterium
CAGCTTTTTCTTCGTCTTCGCGTTCATGCCCGGCAAGCATAGACGCCGCCCGGCAAACTGTCAACCCTTAAGTTAACGCTTATGGGGTTCATCCCCGTGGTCTTCCTTTCCTCGTCAACCGCTCGAAGACCGGCGGGATGAACCCGCCGGCTCGTCAGGTGGACCGGGCATTGCCCGTCGACGCCTCCCGCATCTCCTCCGGCACCGGCGTCCCGCACTCCGGGCAAATGGCGCTGATGCTGCCTGTTAGATTATAACCGCATTCGGCACACAGCAAGGCAGGGCGGACTGTGCCCACCGTCTTCAACGATGTCTCGCAGCGAGGAAGGCAGACAAGGCCCGCCCAACTACTTTGGCTTCCCGATCAGGTGTTCTTCAGGTACTTGTCGATGGCCGTAGCCGAGTTCTTGCCGTCGCCCATGGCCAGGATCACCGTGGCCGCCCCGCGGACGATATCGCCGCCGGCGAAAACACCGGGGATGCTGGTCATGTTGTTGGCGTCGATCTCGATGTTGCCCCACTTGTTGAGCTTCAACTCAGGCGTGGATTGGGTCAGCAAGGGGTTGGCTTTGGTGCCGATGGCTTCGATGAACACTTGGCACGGGATATCAAACTCGCTGCCTTTGATCGGCACCGGCCGTCGCCGTCCGCTGGCATCGGGTTCACCGAGCTCCATCCGCTGGCAGCGGACCGCCCGCACCCAGCCCTTGTCATCGCCGAGGATCTCGACCGGGTTGACCAGGAGCTCGAACTTGACACCCTCTTCTTCGGCGTGCTTGACCTCTTCGACGCGCGCAGGCATTTCGACTCGTGAACGACGGTAGACCAGCGTCGCCGGGTCGGCGCCCAGCCGCCGCGCGGTGCGGACGGAGTCCATGGCGACATTGCCCCCGCCGACGACCGCCACCTGTGTCGATCGGATCACGGGCGTCTCGCTGTCATCACGATAAGCGCCCATGAGATTCACACGGGTCAGGTACTCGTTGGCCGAGTAGACGCCCTTGAGGTTCTCACCGGGGATTCCTTGGAAGACCGGCAGGCCGGCCCCATTGGCAATGAACACCGCGTGGAAGCCCTCTTGGTCTATCAGTTCGCGTATCGTATAGGTCCGCCCGATGATGACGTCACAAACGATCTCCACCCCGAGCTTGCGGAGCTTGTCAACCTCAACCTCAACGATCTTCTTGGGCAGGCGGAACTCGGGAATACCGTAAACCAGCACCCCGCCAGGTGTATGCAGGGCCTCGAAAACGGTGACGTGGTGCCCCTTCCTGGCCAGTTCGCCGGCGCAGGTCAGTCCGGCCGGGCCCGCACCAACGACCGCCACTCGCTTGCCGGTCGGCGGCGCAGGAACGTACTGATCGGGGCGGTTGTCGCGGGCCCAGTCGGCCACAAAACGCTCCAGGTAGCCCACGGCCACCGGCGAACCCTTCTTGCTGCGAACGCACATGGATTCGCACTGCGTCTCCTGCGGGCAAACCCGGCCGGTGATGCCGGGCAGCACGTTGGCCTCGTAGAGGATGTCAGCGGCCTTGTTCAGGTCGCCGTCGGCCAGGGCCCCCAGAAAACCCGGGATATCGACGCCCACCGGGCAACCCTGAACACACTTTGCGTCCTTGCAACGCAGGCAGCGTTCGGCCTCCATCCTCGCCGCTTCAAATGCCAGCCCTTGGTTGACTTCCCGGAAATTCCGAGAACGGAGTCCCGCATCCTGTTCCGGCATATGTTGCCGGGGGATCTTCATTCGTTCGGCGGGTGTCATTTGCATGGCTTGTCGACCTTCAGCGCCGCCGGCCAAGGCGGCCCTGTCTATCAGGCGATCGAAGTCTCCCGACGGATCGCCTGCTCCGCTGCGGCCAGTTTGCATTCGTGGTTCGTCTTCGCACGTTCGCAGGCGCTTCGCTCATGATCGCGATACGCCGTCAGCCGGTCGGCCAACTCGGCAAAGTTGACCTGATGGGCATCGAATTCAGGACCGTCCACGCAGGCGAACATCATCTTCCCGCCGACCATGACGCGACAGCCGCCGCACATACCCGTGCCGTCGACCATAATGGGGTTGAGCGAAGCGATGGTGTGAATGCCTTGGGGACGTGTGACTTCGGCAACGGCCCGCATCATCGGAACGGGCCCCGCGGTGATCACGGCATGGACCGGGTCGGACGCATCGCCGATCAACTCACCAAGCCGTCCGGTGACAAAACCGCGATAGCCGTAGCTGCCGTCGTCGGTGCACGGATACACCGCGTCGCAGGTAGCTTTCAGTTCCTGCTCCATAATCACGTACGGTTTGCCGCGACCGCCGATAACTGCCGAGACCTTGTTGCCCATCGCCTTGAGGGCCCCGGCCTGCGGGTAGATCACCGCCGTGCCGACGCCGCCGCCAACCAGAACCACATGGCCAAATCTCTCGATCTCAGTGGGCTTGCCCAGTGGGCCTGCCACATCGAGGATCGCCTGCCCCTCTTCCAGGGCTGCAAGCCGCTGCGTCGAGGCCCCGATCGCCTGCACGACGAGCGTAATAGTACCGGCGGCCGCGTCAGAATCCGCAATCGTCAGCGGAATCCGTTCGCCGCCCTCGGCGACACGGACAATGACGAAATGACCGGGCCTGTGACGTGCGGCCACACGCGGCGCCTGGAGCACCAACCACCTGACGGCGGGCGCCAGCCATCTGGCTTCCTGGATGACAAACATCGATATAGCAGCTCCCCACGAAGCCCCGCCCGACAACGACAAATCGGCTCCATCGCACGCTTGTCCGAGCTCGCCTTTCTTCCCCTTCGCGATAACCGTATAATGGCCTCAAATCGCGAGACATTCAACGGTTTGCGGAGCAAAGGCCTATGATACTACGCGGAAGCAGGATTACATAATTTGATGTTTCTAATACACAACAGAGCTTTTACTTATTCTGGTCCGGCGGGTTCTGCTGCCCCTGCCGACAGGTGTCGGGCCTCTCGCCAGAGAACGGAATTCTGCCTAGGATGCAATACAGAAAGCTGACGTAGGCTGATGGATCGCGTCTTGATTCTGCCCGGCCGCTGAGACGCTCGCGCGGCTTGTCGGCAGTGCTTGCGGACCACCGCCGCGTTCGGAGATGCAGTGGATGATCAGCACGAATCTGAGCACGGGCCTGCCCGCCCTGGATCGAGTCCTCAAGGGCTTGCTGCCCGGCGACAATCTTGTGTGGCGCGTCGACACGATGGACGACTATCAGGTCTTCCTCGAGCCCTTCTGCCGCAACGCGGTGTCCGCGGGCAAACGGCTGGTTTATTACCGCTTCGCCGATCACGCCCCGCTGGTGCCCGCCGACTGCGCCGCGGAGGTTCATGAACTGCATCCCGAGGCCGGATTCGAGAAGTTCATCAGTTCCATTCATGAAGTCGTGAAATCCGCCCGCGGCCTGGGGGCGCACGTCTTCGACTGCCTGTCGGACCTTGCGGTGGACTGGAGCAGCGATCGGATGCTCAGCAACTTCTTTGTGCTGACCTGCCCCTATGTCTACGATGTCGAGGGCCTCGCCTACTTCCCCCTGCTGAAAAACTATCATTCGCCGCAGGCCGTGGCCACCATCGCGAACACGACCCAGATCCTGATGGATGTCTACCAGCATCGAGCCTGCTATTACTTGCACCC
>JAFGQA010000021.1 GCA_016935885.1 Phycisphaerae bacterium
AAGAACGCCGGCATGATCATCGCCGGAGTGAATCCCGTTGTGACGGATATCGTTACCGCGACCCTCATGGGTTTCGACTGGCAGAAGATCCCGCTGCTGAGGGAGGCGTTGAGGGTGGAGAAGTGGCCCGTGGCAGAAGTGTCGAGTGTCAAGTGTCAAGGGGAAGAGAAGATTGAGCCGGACTTTGCGGTCGTTATTAACGGGAGGGAGATGGCCTTCGACCAGCTTGCGTCGAGCGAGCTTCGGATGGACTTTGAGCCGGCGGAAGGATGGAAGGGGCATATTGAGTTGGATCGTTGAAGTCGTTTCCGCCAGAGGCGGATCCGCCTTGGGCGGACAAGTCGTTGAACGTTGAAGACGGGTTCTTGATGTTGATTACTGGGTTCTTGATAAAACGCACAGGTCGGTCTTAAGATGCGGAAAAGACGGGGGCGTCATCATGCCGAATCGCGCACAGGACTGGCTGAAGCAAGCCGCGAGAGACTTGGAGCAGCCGGAGGAATCCAGGAGGTCTGAGCGTTACGAATGGGCCTGCTTTGCCTCGCATCAGGCAGCGGAGAAGGCGGTCAAGGCTTTGCATTTGAGCTTGGGGCAGGAAGCATGGGGACACGTGGTTGCACGCCTTCTTTCCGATCTGCCGGAGTCCACTGCCGTCCCCGCGAAACTGATCGAGAAGGCCCATGTGCTGGATGGCTTTTACGTGGCATCCCGCTACCCCAATGGGCATCCCGCAGGCGCGCCTTTTGAACACTACGGAGCGTTGCAGAGCGACGAGGGTGTCCGCTATGCCCGTGAGATCATTGAATTCGTCCGTTCTCAAATGGCCTGATGCACAAGCTGTGGACGCGGCACTGCGTGCATGGGCGCTAAACGCAGCAGCACAGCGTCCCGACGTATTGCGCATTGGCTGCATCGGCTCTTATGCGCGCGGAGACTGGGGTGTGGGCAGTGACGTAGACGTGGTGATTCTTCTCGCAACCTGCTCCCTGCCTTTTGAACAGAGATCTGCCGAGTGGGATGTGACGCATCTGCCTGTCCCGGCAGATGTACTGGTCTACACAGAGGATGAGTGGGATGCCCTGGCTGGCCGGGGAGCGTTGTCGCGGCGCATGACCGAGGAAGCCGTCTGGGTCTACATGCGCTCGGCCTCCTGAGGGCCAACATTCCGCCATTCCAGTATTCCATCATTCCATGATCCGCAGTCCCATGCGCATTCTCTTCATCAACCGGATGGCCAGCATGTTGCGCGGCGGGGGGGAGACCTTCGACGTCGAAATGGCAAGACACCTGCAGGAACTGGGGTGTGACATCACATTCTTGTCCGGTATCCCTCTCTTCTCCGGCCCAAGAGTCAAGGTTACCCCCTCCAATTTCCAGTTTCCAATTTCCAGTTTCCAGATCCGCACCCCCTATGCAGGTGACCTGAGGTGGGACAAGTTTCCCGGCGGATGGAGAATCCGGCAGGCCGATTTCGCTCTCTTTGAGTGGCGTGCGTTCCGCTGGGCGTTCGCCCGGAAGGGCGATTTCGACGTCGTTCAAGTATGCGAGTTGCCTCGGTTCGTGGCGTGGTGGAGAAAGGTCGCCACGAATGTGCCTGTCGTGATGCGACTGACGTCTTCCATCTATTACGACCCCGTCCGCGGCGTGGAGAAGGCCGACGCGGTCATTGCCAGCGGGGCAACACTTCGGGAGATCCGGGCCGGCACCCGCCCTGACTGCATTGACATCCCCAACGGCGTGGACACGGAGCTCTTCCGCCCGCACCCGTCCTCCTTCCGGCAGAGCCATGGGATACCGGATGATGATCTCGTCCTTCTGTACGTGGCGCGCTTCGCCTCCGTGAAGAACCATGATCTCCTGCTGGATGCTTTTCGGCTTCTGTTGCGCCGATTCGCGCGCGCACGGCTCGTGCTGGTGGGGAGCGGGTCTGAGCAGGCGAGGATCGGGGCGAAATGCCGCGCGTTCGGCATTGAAGAGCGCGTGCTGTTCCTCGGCGAAACCCCGTTCGAGCAGGTCCCGGACGCCTACGCGTCGGCGGACATCAAGGTGATTGCGAGCGACTATGAATCATTCAGCTTCACGGCCTTAGAGGCGATGGCGTCAGGCCTGCCGCTTGTGGTCACAGACACAGACTGGGTTCCCAAGCTGATTGGAGAGAGGGTCCCGCCTTCGCCCGGAGGCTTCGGCGCGGCAAGCGAGGGTCGAGGGTCGAGGGGCAGAGTGAGTGAAGCGGCGGGCGGCATAGTGGTGCCGAGGAGGGACGCAGAAGCGATGGCCGAGGCTCTGGAGCGGCTTGCCGGAGACCAGGCGCTGAGGGCGAAAATGGGGCAGAGGAACAGGGAACACGTCGTCGAACACTACGGCTGGGAGTCAAGCGCGCGCAAGCTTCTGGATGTCTACGCGCGGTTGGCGCGGGAGAGCTCCGCGAAACCAGGCGACTGAGCCTGTTTCTTTCGGCGCGCAACGCTTTTGGAGTGCGGCGGCTCGACGCCGCTTTGTTAGGGCGAGGCTTGACTCGCCCCGGAGCAACACCACCTTCAGTGCTGTCAGAGCGCTGTCGAGCCAGCGCACTCCAAGAGGTCGCCAGATTCAGGCACAACTAACATCTCGAACGTGCACACGGACAATGCGCTGTTCGATGGCAAGGGCGTTGAGAGCCGTCTTGGCAGGACTTGTTTGCTGTGCGTTCGCGGTGGCGCTCTCAGGTTGTGCGAAGGATCGAGACGACTGGTACTCGAGGGCCAAGGACCTGAAGCACCGCAAGGAAGAGCGCATGCGGCAATTGCAGAAGCAGGGCAGGAGCTACTCGGAAGCACTGGAACAGTGGGGCGTCGAACACAGCTTCGAGCAGGTTCAGGAGCGGAAGGACGCGGACGCCGTGCTGGAGGGAGAAGAGCTTCGTGAGAGGATTAGATGATTGGTTGATTCGATGATTCGGGCGGAACAAGCACGCGGGGCGCCATATGTGTCCGAATCATCCAATCATCCAATGATCGAATCATCCAGCCCCAAGGTCCTCCACCTCGTCTACAATCTCATCCGGGGCGGTACGGAGGGTCAGTGCGCCCGTGTGGCGATGGAGATGGTGCGGCTCGGCCACGATCATCGCGTGGCGGTCTTTCGACGCGAAGGCTTCTTTCTTGAGCAGGTCGAGAGCCTTTGCGGTCCGGTCTATGAGATTGGCATTCAACACATGGTCTCTCTCGATACCCTCCTCCGCCTTCAACGTCTTCAACGATTTCAACGACTTGAACGATTCGATGTAATCCATACCTGGGACATGGACGCCTGCATCTTCGGTCCCGTGGCGGCCCGCTGGGCCGGCCTGCCCTTCATTGTCAGTCGCAGGAACCTGGCCGACGTCATGCCGGCTTACAAGCGGCGACTGATCGCGCGATCGAGCCGCGGCGCAAGCGCCGTGGTGGTCAATGCTGAGGCCATCCGTGCTCGGTTGATCGAAGAAGGCGTTCCCGGAGAGCGGATCACAAAAATTGAGAATATGATCGATGTCGCCGAGTTCGATCGTCTCGCGGCCGGCCGGCCGGAGGGCGACCTGCCCGACGGAAGGATCGTGGGCATGGTGGCGCGCTTGGAGCCCGAGAAGGATGTTGCCACGTTCCTCCGGGCCGCGGCGATTGTCCTGAGCCGGAGCAAGGACGCCCTGTTCATCATCGTAGGCGAGGGGGCGGAGCGCGCGCGACTGGAATTGCTCGCCCAGTCGCTCGGAATCGGCGCCCGCGTCTTCTTCCTGGGAGAACGCGCAGATGTTCCGCAGTTGATACGCCGGTTTGAAGTCGGCGTGCTGGTGCCGAACGCGAACGAGGGCCTGTCGAACTCGATCCTCGAGTACATGGCCGGAGGGATCCCCGTGGTCGCGACCGACTGTGGCGGAAATCGCGAGTTGGTCGAAGGCTCGGGGGCCGGGGTGGTCGTGAGGGTGGGGGATGCCCAAGCCGTGGCAGATGGGATCACCCGATTCCTTGAGCATCCTTCCGACGCCGCCGCGGCGGGCAAGGCCGGCCGCGCGAAGGTCCTGCGCGAGAACACACCTGACGTCGTTATTCCACAGTTCGAAGCCCTGTATCGAAGAGTGGGTCAACGGAATACACGGAAGGACACTGAAAGCAGAAGAGGAACCGAAGGAGAAAGAGATGGCTGAGTTGATTCATAAGGATGAGACGTATGCGATTCTTGGAGCCTGTTTCGAGGTCTACAAGGAGGAGGGATGTGGTTTTCATGAGAGCGTGTATCAGGAGTGCTTGGAGATCGAGATGGGGCTTCGGGAGATCCCATTTGTGGCCCAGAAGCCGCTGATTCTGCAGTACAAGGGTCGCGTCCTTAAGAAGACCTACGAGCCGGACTTCCTTTGTTTCGACAGGGTGATTGTGGAGATCAAGGCGTTGTCGAAATTGACCGACGAACACCGTGCGCAGGCGCTGAACTACCTGAAAGCCACGGGTTGTAAGGTCGGTCTGCTTGTGAACTTCGGCCATCACCCGAAGGTTGAGCACGAGCGCTTCATTCTCTGACATCCTCCTCTTCCGTGTCTTTCCGTGTATTCCGTGGACCCTATTCTGTGGACTCCATGAACTGGATCATCTTCGGGGACGACTGGGGGCGGCATCTTTCGACGACCCAGCACCTGGTCGCGCAGTTTCCCGCGGAGGACCGCATCGTGTGGGTCAACTCGATGGGCATGCGCCGTCCCCGCCTGTCACGGGCTGACTTCCGGCGGGCGGCAGAGAAGATCTTCGGCCGCGGCGCGTCAGCAAAGCCTTCAAATGATGCGGCACTCCGCAGGCGGCCTGACGTTGTAGTCCAGCCCAGGGTCCTGCCGTGGCACACCAGCGGTCTGGTTCGTTCCTTCAACCGTCGTTGCCTTGGGCGCCAGTTGCGCTCGGCCATGCGGGCCGCGGGCCTTGTGCGGCCGCACGTCCTCACCACTAATCCCGTGGCGGTCCTCTACCTGGACGAAGATCGCGCGTCACTGACATATCTCCGGCTTGACGACTACGCGAAGCTTCCCGGCGTGGATGTCGACGTTGTGGAGTCGTGCGAGCAGGCCCTCTTCGACAAAGCCGATCACATTGTGGTTACAGCGCGCGCGCTGATGCTGGCGGAGGAGCGACTGAAGTCCAAGACTCACTATCTCCCGCAAGGTGTTGATGTCGCGCACTATGGCGGTGTGCCTCTGGAGCCGCCCGGGACAAAGGTGTTGGGATTCTTCGGGCTCCTGGCGGAGTGGCTCGATTACGAACTGGTCGCCGCCGTAGCGCGGGCGTGTCCCGATTGGACGCTCGAGTTCGTGGGCCCTGACAGGTACTTCCCGGACGACTTGCGCGCGGTGCGCAACATCTGTGTCCTGCCGCCCGTGTCCTACGGGGATTTGCCGGGAGTTGTGGCGGGGTGGAGCGCCGCCTGGGTGCCCTTCCTGATTAACGATTTGACCCGCGGCGTCAATCCCTTGAAGCTCAGGGAGTACTTGGCCGCGGGATTGCCCGCACTCAGTACTCCGCTGCCGGAAGCGATGTCGTTGGTGCCCGCTCTCTGCATCGTGAGGGCCGCGGAAGACGTCAGGCGCGAGTTAAGTCGGATCCCGGAGGAGGATTCACCGGGGGAGCGAGCGAAGCGGCGCGAGGCGATGAAGGAACACAGTTGGGCCGCGCGGGCGGCGGAATTACGGCGAGTGGTGAGCTCTGAATCGGGCGCTCGGAAAACTTGAACAGAAGACACTCCCGGAGTTTGTTGCCCAGACGGCTTGGAGGTGTTGTGGCTGCGCATCTGCTTGCTGCGCCGTAGGCCTGGCGAAGGCGGGCGACGCGCAGGGCCCTTCGCGTCGAAGGAATACGGCGCCTCGCAGAGGCGCCGCTACAACGGAATGGAGGAATCACGGTTTCGGCAATAACCCGTCTCCGGGATGAATAAGCTCGGCAAATGGCTTGCAGCAGCGATTGTCTTCGCCTTCAGGCTCCTGTCGTGGGTGTCGCTGGCCTGCGTCATACTGTTCCCGGCTTACAAGCGGGTCTGGCTCGGGTTCGTGCCGGTCTTGCTGGCCTTCTCGGTGTGCCTTTGCTGGAGGCTCTCGCCGCAGGCGAGGGCCGGAGTCGTGCGCATTTCGTCGAGACTGGCCGGGTTGTCAGGCCGTTCGTTCATCGCGTGGGCCCTGCTGGCAGTCCTGATCGTTCAGGTTTTTCTCGTTCTCGGACTTCGGCCGGTGCCGATCCAGGATGCGCGGCACGTCCTGAGTGAAGCTATGCGGCTGGCAGAAACTGGCACCATGTCGCTCACGACCTACTACGCGCCACTGCAGACATGGTGGTACGCTGCGTTCTTCAAGGTGTTCGGGTCGAACGCCCTCGTCGCCCAGTTGAGCAACGTCCCGATCGTCCTGCTGATCGTTCTGATCACATACTTGTTGGCCAAGCTCGTATTGCCGCGGGATCGGGCGCGGGCGGCCGTGTTGATCGCCGCGTTCTACCCTGCGTTCGTGTGTTTCGTCCTGACCACTCCGTACTACTACTACCT
>JAFGQA010000242.1 GCA_016935885.1 Phycisphaerae bacterium
AGAACTCCTCGAAATGGACCTCGAACAGAAGAAACTCTACGACCTCCTGCAATGACCGGGTGTCCCAATTCGGAACTCAGGAAAGGCATCACAGGGCACTTGGACCAACCGACAGCCGTGATCAAATGTTCATCAGGTGGTCGGGGTGCTGGCGGGCGAATTGCTCGACGCCGCAGGCATAGCGTTGCAGGACGTTGGCGATGTTCCCGTTCTCATCCTTGACGTGCTCGGGTTCGACCAGGGGCGGCGTGACGATCAGCCGGTAGTAGAAGTTCTTGCGGGATTCGATGAATCCCTGGAGCGTCGGCGCGCCGCAGCGGGCGGCGATCTGGATGGGGCCCGTCAGGAATTCTCGCGTCTCGCCGAAGATGGAGACGGGCAGCGTCCGCGTGTTGTCCCCCCGGCGGCGATCGACATCCAGCAGGCTGGCGACGATCTTGTTCTCCCGGAATTGGCGGTAGATGGCTCGCGGGAACGACGTCGCGTGGAACATCTTCATCTCGGCGACTTCCGGGAACGTCTCCCGATACTTGTTCTGGATATACCGGCGGACATGGCTTTCCTTGGGGTCCCGTACGCCGATGAGACGGTAGCCGAGAAGGGCGGTCATCAGCCCGGCGACGTGGTGGGCGCCGAAATGACACAGGGCCACGTACACGCCCTTGTTCTTGGCCATCGCAGCATCGAGGTTCTCGCGGCCGAACATCTTGATGCGGTTCATCAGCTTGCCGCGAGGGATTCGGTCCATGATGGTGTAGAACATCTTGTCGCAGCGGACGCGCATGAAATACCGCCATGTCACCCTGCGATACCACGAAGCAGGAAACTCGTCCTTGAAATAGGACCGCAGCTTGGTATGAACCCGTCGTCGCCGCTTGTAGTCGGTCAGGTATTCGAGCGTTCCGAAGAACTGCCCCAGCTTGTAGAGCCCGGACATGCTGAACGCCTTGCTCCACGCAACCAGGAAGCCGCGGACGAGGGCGATTCGGGCGCGCACGGATAGGGGGATCGAGCGATCTCGAGGGGAGGCGTTCGGTGTGGGATCGGAAGCGCCCGCGTCTGCTGCGAGGTTACGCGTACTCATAAACGCAGTCCTGGGGATCAGTGTACTACGGGAGTGTCGTCCGGCCAAGGCCGGGAGCTCTCGGAACGCGCCGCCGAACCGGGACGGGCCGCCGAACGGCGAACCGATCTTGCGGCGATTCTCGCCCGGTGCCACTGGCCCGGTGCCACTGGCGGCTTGCCCGCCAGTGCCGTCTCTCCGGCGGCCGCGTGGGGCACACACACTGGCAGGCAAGCTGCCAGTGGCACTCGCCCAAGCCGCCACTGGCACCCGCCCAAGCCGCCCCGAACGCTCGATCCATCAGAACCTTGAGGCCTCAAACGCATCATTCCTATTCACACGCCTCATTCCTCTTCCACCTTCTTGGGAGCATACTCGGCGATGATCGCCTGGACCTCATTGCTCGGCACCTGCTCATAGTGAGAGAACTCCATCGCATAGCTGCCCTTGCCGCCCGTGATGGAGCTGAGTCTCGAGTGGTAGTCCGAAACCTTCGCAAGCGGGACCTGGGCGGTGATCATGGCCAGGTTGCCAGGAAGCATGTCCTGGCCGCTGGGACGCCCGCGCCGTTGGGCGAGGTCGCCGGTGATGTCCCCAACGTTCTCCGACGGCACCGTGACCTCGATGTTGACGATGGGCTCCAGCAGAATCGGCTTTGCCTTCAGGATGGCGTCCTTGAACGCAAGCTTGCCGGCGATCTTGAAGGCGATCTCCTTGGAGTCCACCGGGTGGTGCTTGCCGTCAACGATGGAAACCTTCACGTCCTGAACGGGGAATCCGGCGACGGCGCCCTGGCTCATGAGCTCGGTCACCCCCTTCTTGACGGCGGGCTCGTACTGGCTCGGAATCGTGCCCCCGAAAATGTCCCAAGACCATTCCAGGGCGGGATCGCTGCCACGCTCCAGCGGCGAGACCTTGAGGAACACCTCGCCGAACTGGCCGGCGCCCCCCGTTTGTTTCTTGTGTCGGTAGTGTCCATCGGCCGAGGCGGAAACGGTCTCTCTGTAGGGAATCTTCGGCGACTTGGTGGTCACTTCGAGCTTGAACTGGCGAAGCATCTTCGACAGAACCGCCCGAAGGTGCATGTCCCCGACGCCGCTGATGACCAACTCGTTTGTCTGCGGGTCCTGGAACGTCTTGAAGCACGGGTCGCTGTCGGTGAATCGCTTGACGGCCTCACCGATCTTGGTCTCGTCTCCACGGGCCTTGGGCTGGATAGCCAGGGAGAACATGGGCGTCGGCACCCGCGGCATGGCGATGGCGGCGCCGCGGTCTGTCAGTTCACCGAAGACGGTATTGCCGATGTGCAGGTCGAGCTTGGCGACCGCGAAGATGTCACCGGCGATGCCCTCGTCGACTTCCCTATGCTCGCTGCCCTGGAATTTCAGGAGATGACCGGGGCGCCCCCCCTTCTTCTCGCCGGACAGCAGGATGTTGCCGTCAGACTGGAGCGCTCCACCAAAGGCGCGAATGAAGGAGTACTTGATGTTGCTCCTGGGATCGACGGCAACTTTGAACACTTGGCCGCAGAAGGGGCCCTCAGCGTCGATGGGCTTCTCTTCTTCGCCGACCAACACGGCGCGTTGCTTGCCCTCCGCCGGCGATGGGCAACTGCCGGCAATAAAAGACAGCAGCTCCTTGATACCGACTTCGCTCCGGGCATTGGTGAAGAGGACGGGCACGATGACCCCGTTGGTGATGGCTCTCTGGAGGTTTGCCCGGACCTCCTCGGCGGATAGGGCGCCCTCCTCGAAGTACTTGTTCATCAAAGCGTCGTCGGCCTCTGCGACGCGTTCGACGATATTGGTATGTGTGTCCGCGACGTCGGCGAAATCCGCATCGCCGTCTGCGTTGTCGACGCAGTCGACGACCGACTTGCCTCCGCCGGCGGGGAGGTTTACCGGTGTCACCTCGGGACCGAAGCTCTCGCGCAGCGAATTCAGCAGATCTTCGAAGTTAGCATTGTCGGCGTCGATACGATTCACCACGATGACCTTGGCGAGCCCGAAGTTCTTGGCCTGGTCTCTCATGCGTCGCGTATTGACTTGAATCCCCGCGGTGGCATGGACAACCAGCACCGCCGTCTCCACCGCGGCAAGTGAAGCGATGGCAGGCCCGATGAAGTCGGGGGCGCCGGGCGTGTCGATGATGTTGAGCGTCTTGCCGTCGTGGGAGACATTGAGGACGTGCGATTCGATCGAGCACTCACGCTCCTTCTCCTCCTCGTCTGTGTCGAGGTGGCTGGTCTTGTCCGCCACACTGCCGAGGCGGTTGGTGGCGCCGGTGACGTGGAGAAAGGCCTCGCACAAAGATGTCTTGCCTGATCCGCTGTGGCCCACGAGGGCGATGTTTCGAATGTCGTTTCCCGTGTAGTTCGGCATGGTGCCTCCGAGGTTTCCCATATTGTTGATCGCGTATGCGGTGGATTCCAGTGGGCCGCCGATCAGCGTCCAGACCAAGCAGACGCGAGAACGCCACATGCTAACGCGCAATGGTTCACGATACAAGAAATCCAGATGCCACTCTGGGATCTCAACGTGGGCGCCACGAAAGCGGGTGGACTACATTGGTGACGCCGCTAGCTCGTCTGCCTGTGCCGTTGCCGACTTGTTCACCCGGCTCCGGCGGGCAAGCCGCGAGTGGCCCCCGTGATCCGCCGCTCACCCACCCGCTTGACGTCCCACGGCTATCCTATTGCATCCTGATCGCGGGTGCCACCGGACGAGCGAGAAGCCGTGCGATCGTTAGCACAGCGATTGCCAAGAGCGCCCACGTCGCCACCGGTTGGATGATGGCGCGGCCCACCCACGGCACCATGGGGCTTCCTCCGTGATAGCTGGCTCCTGGCAGGGCTGTCAGGGCGGCCGCTGCCCACAGCCCCGCCCGGATGAGGCCAGGTAGGTGCGTGTGCGTCGTCACCAACACGACAAGCAGCGGGAAGATCACCACGATCAGGTCGTAGGTGCGGTGGTAGAACGCGAGCAGCGTGACGGCGAGGATAGCTACATGCTCCAGGCTCATCGCCGTCGGCGGCGTGTCGTCCTGCCGGGGCGGTCCCGCCCGCCGAGAGCGAGCGTGATTTCGCACGAGGCCCGCGATCAATGTGATGACGAGCACTCCCACCCCGAAGTGACGCAACGAGTCAAGCCGGGGAGAGAACCGGTACAGCAGCGACGGGAGTTCAAGATGTAATGCCGTGTACGCCAGGGTGGCATGGTGATTGGGTTGGCCGGGCCTCAGGCTTTGGTCGGCCGTCGCCAGCATAGGTCCGATCCAGTTTGTCGGGTTGTTGAGACGTGGCCCGAATGTCGCGACCGCGATCAGGATAGCCTGAACCACGCACGCGACGGCCACTGTTCGCCAGCGGCCGGTCACTGCCATGAAGAGTGCCAGCGGCCCACAGAGGGAGTACTTCACCAACGCCAGCCCGAGAAAGACGCCGGCGCGGAGCGGTTGGTTGGGCGACCGGAGGACCTGGACCACCAAGAACGTCGTGATGACGGCGAGGTTTCCAAATGAGAAGCCATATCGCAAGGGAAACCCAACCAGGAACACACATACTGCGGCAAGCACTAAGACGGGGCTTCTCGTCGGCACGGTCAGAAGCTGCATGAGCAGGATCGCGACACAGGCCGCATTGATCGCCATCCAGACAACCAAGGCATGGGGATACTTCAACGCTGCCAGTGGCCAAAGCAGCGTTGCAACCGTCAGCGGATACACGTTTGGCGTCTGGGGCAGACCTGGCGGCGTCACGTGGGGCATCCCCTGCCGGGCCCAAACCCTCTTGAGCACGTCGTCGTCGTAGGGGTCCGCACCTTGCGCCCAAGCAACGGCCACCGTATACGTGAGCCGGAAGTCCATGCCGATTTGAAAGTTCTCGTTTGCCCGGCTGAGGAAGAGAGCGGCCTGGATCGTGGGAGCGACGATTGCAAAGCCGATGAGCATCAGGCGACGTGACGGGCGGCTGCCGACACTTCCGGCTATGGGCGAGAAGGTGGTGAACGGCTTCATCCGCTGATGCCTTCCTCGGCAGGCGTGACGCGGGGGCCTGCCGCAGTGAACATCTTACTTGCGACGAAGACGATCGGCGACCGCAACCTCCATCACGGCCGCCGGGTCATGACACGCTGACACTGATCATGCGAGGCGCTACCTTAGTAAGCCGGTGTGCTGGTGGGGAAGGCCAGTCTTCGCTTAGCAAGTGGTGCCGCCTTACGTCGGGCGCCGTGGCGGGGTTTGATAGCGTATATAGACGATTGCACGGGTCCTTTGCGATATGGTAGGATGGTATTGACTTGCCGGACAGGACCGACTTGCCGGGCG
>JAFGQA010000243.1 GCA_016935885.1 Phycisphaerae bacterium
ATCCCACCTACAATCGTGACGTACACCCAGCGCCTATTGGAACGTTGGGGGAAATTGACCTGACGTGCTCGCGCCGATACACTGCGGTCTCGTATCCTGGCACGACAAAGCGCGAGGCTTCAATGATGAGTTACAGCTTGGCTGAACGTGGCAAGTCCGAGGACACCGCCAATCACATCGAGATGACCATTGAGGAAGGGTTCTCCGGGCAGTACATCCGGTTCCGCCCGACCGAAGCCTGGAGGCCGAATATCAACATATACGAGACAGAGGAGGCCGTGGTCATCTGCATGGATGTTGCCGGCATGAAACCGGAGGAGATCCAGGTTGATGTGGAGGGTGACACTCTTGTGTTGCGCGGGGAGCGGCCCAGGCCGATGCCCGAACCTCGCACGAGTGCGATTGGCGTGCACCTGATGGAGATCGATACCGGGGTCTTCTGCCGGGAGCTTGACATCCCGAGCTCAGTGGACCGTGACAAGATTATCGCCAACTATAGTGACGGCCTGCTCTGGATCACGCTGCCGAAGACGTGATGCGTACGGCGTGGGGCCATCCGGCAGGCTGTGGGCGGATGCCGCTCGGGCCACGTGTCGAGCATCTCAGAACGTACGCGGCGCGGGCCAAGGCGCCACCAAGGATGTTTCGGACATGAATGACACGGAAGAAGAACATGACACGGTCGAGGACTCCGGCGACGAGACTGTGGGGCATGGCGGCGACGAGCGGGGTGACCCAATCAGTGTCGAAGCCACATCCAACGGCGCCGAGGCGCCGCTGCCGCCCGCTTCTGTGGAGGAACCCTCCAGCGATGCCCAGAAACCGGTCATCCCGGAACTGCTGCCGGTCCTTCCCATCCGTGATACCGTGGTCTTTCCCGGCACCGTCGTTCCGCTAACGGTCGGCCGTGAGAAATCGAAGCGGTTGCTCAGCGAGGTCATCACGGGGTCCAAGGTCCTGGGCGTCGTAGCCCAGCGAGACGCGCGGACCGAAGATCCAAACCTGGATGATCTCTATCGCGTGGGGACGGTGGTAGCGATCCTCAAGCTGCTCGACCTCGCCGAGGGAACCCAGTCGATCATCGTCCATGGCCTGACGCGTTTCGGCATCGAGGAGTTCACCCAGACGGAGCCCTACCTGATTGCCCGGGCCCATCCCCGCGAAGATACGTTCACGGAGACGACCGAGCTCGAGGCCCTCATCGCGACGGCCAAGAGTCAGGCGGAGCGTGTCATCACGTTGACGCCCGGCGTGCCAGATGAAGCACTGAGCGTGTTGGCCAACATCGATCAGCCCAGCGCCCTGGCGGATTTTCTGGCGGCCAATTTGTCGTTGGAGCTGGTTAAGAGACAGGAGTTTCTGGAGACCTTCGACGTTCCCGCGCGCCTGCGGAAGATCAGCAAGGCCTTGGCGCATCAGCTTGAAGTCCTGGAACTCTCCAGGAAGATTCACGACCAGGTCAAGAGCCAGATCGACAAGACGCAGCGCGAGTATTACCTGCACGAGCAGCTTGACGCCATTCGCAAGGAACTGGGCGAGACCGATGCCCGTGAAGCCGAAATCGAGGAGATGAAGAAGGCCATCGCCGAGGCCAAGATGCCCGAGGCGGTCGAGAAGGAGGCCAATCGGGAACTGGATCGGATGCGTCGCATCTCGCAGGTCTCGCCGGAATACAGCGGAATCCTCGACTATCTCCATTGGCTTTGCGAGGTCCCGTGGTCCGTCTCGACGGAGGACGACCTCAACATTGCCCACGCGGAGAAGGTCCTGGAAGCGGATCACTACGACCTGGAGAAGGTAAAGAGGCGGATCCTCGAATTCCTGGCCGTTCGCAAGCTCAATCCCTGCGGCCGCGGGCCGATCCTCTGTTTCGCCGGTCCCCCGGGTGTGGGCAAGACTTCGCTCGGCCAGTCGATCGCCCGCGCCCTGGGGCGAGCGTTCATCCGCATGTCGGTCGGCGGCGTTCGCGACGAGGCCGACATCCGCGGCCACCGCCGGACGTACATCGGAGCCATGCCGGGCCGCGTCATGCAGGAGATCCGCAAGGCCGCCGCGAATAATCCCGTCTACATGATCGACGAGGTGGACAAGATCGGTGCCGACGCCCGTGGCGATCCGTCTTCGGCACTACTGGAAGTCCTCGATCCAGAGCAGAACAGCACCTTCCAGGATCATTACCTCGGCGTGCCGTTCGATCTTTCGCGCGTGATGTTCATCTGCACGGCGAACTACATGGACGCCGTGCTGCCGCCGTTGCGAGATCGCATGGAGGTCATCGAGATCCCCGGCTACACGCAGTTGGACAAGCTCCACATCGCGAAGAGGTATCTTGTTCCACGCAGGCGCGAGCAGGCCGGCTTGAAGACGCGGCAGTTGAAGTTCACCGATCAGGCCATCGAGGCGATCATCGAGTCCTACACGGCCGAGGCCGGTGTGCGGAACCTGGAGCGCGAGATCGGTTCGATCTGCCGGGGCGTTGCCGCCCAAGTGGCCCGGCGGCGGAAGTATCCCTCCGTGATTAAGAGGTCGGACTTGGCGGCGTACCTGGGACCGGTCAAGTACGAGTCAGAGCAGGCGCTTCGGACGAGCGTCCCGGGCGTCGTGACCGGCCTGGCCTGGACGCCGGCCGGGGGCGATATCTTGTTCGTCGAGGCAACGGCCATGCCCGGCAAGGGCAACTTGTTGCTGACGGGTCAGTTGGGCGACGTGATGCGGGAAAGCGTCCACGCGGCCTTCAGTGTTGTCCGCTCGCGAACGAAGAAGTACGGGCTGGATGCCAAGGCGCTGGCACGCAAAGACCTTCACATCCACGTTCCCGCCGGGGCGGTTCAGAAGGATGGTCCGTCGGCCGGCATCGCCATGTTCACGGCGATTGTTTCACTGCTGACGCAGCGGCCCTGCCGAAGCGACGTGGCCATGACGGGGGAGATTACGTTACGCGGGCTGGTCCTGCCGATCGGCGGCCTGAAGGAGAAGACCTTGGCGGCCCATCGCGCGGGGATCAAGGCGATCATCATCCCGCAACGGAATAAGAAAGACTTGGTCGAGATTCCGGCGGAGGTCCGCAAGCAGATCGAGTTCGTACCGGTCAAGACGGTGGACGATGTCCTCAAGGCCGCCCTGGAGCCCAAGCGCGTGAGGAAGTCAGGGAACAAGACCGAGACGAAGAAGACCAGCAAGGAGGCGGCTGCGAAGAGCAAAGCTGCCAAGAAAGTCTCGGGACGGTCTGACTCCGCCGAAAGCCGCAAGCGGGCGGCCCAATCGAAGTGAACGCATTGGCGTTTTTGAGTGTGTGGCATGCCCTCACGTGCAGAAGCCGTTGGCGTGCAAGCGCGCAGGCTTGATCGCCGGCCTCGTTTACAGCATCTCACGTTTCAATGTAGCGTCGCCCCTTGTGGGCGGCGCAGTAGGTAGAATGCTATCGAAGCAGGCGCCGGGGACAAGCCCCGACGCCACATTCATTCGTCAACTGCTCTAGAGCAGTTTAAGCTTGAAATTGCCTATGCCGCCGACGCCGATCGGAACCGCGACCGTGAGGGAGCGGTCAGCGTTCACCCTTGA
>JAFGQA010000244.1 GCA_016935885.1 Phycisphaerae bacterium
GCTGTGGCACCGGCGTCTCGCCGGTGGTTTTTACGGTCAGGAACGACGTTTCCGATCCGCTGTTTTCCCTTTTACCACGGGCTGCTAAGTCTGCTGCCCGGACGAATCGGGCTGATCCTCCGATACGTCTGGCGACCCGCCGACCTCAGGCCCGTCGGGGAGTGCCTCGACTTCCGGAGGCGTCTCCTGCGTGGCAGCGTGTGCGTCGGCCGACGCGGGTGGCCCGGTCGTCCCATGATCTTCCGCGTCGTTCTCGTCGCCATTCTCGTCCTTTGCGATGCGTGCGACTGAAACAAGCTTGTCGCCGGAGTCAGGTCGAATAATTCTGACGCCCTGTGTCGCACGGCTGATCTCACGCATCTGAGAAACGCCGGTCCGCAGCATGATCCCCTTTGCCGTTATCAGCATCAGTTCGTCCTCGTCCCTGACGGCCTTCAGGGCGACGACGACGCCGTTCCGCTCGGTGACACGGATGTTGATGACGCCTCCGGCCCCGCGCTTCGTCAGGCGATACTCAGCGATGTCCGTACGCTTGCCGAATCCGTTTTCGCAGACTGTCAGCAGGCTCATGCCCGGACGGATCACGACCATGTCGACCACCCGGTCGTCTCGTTTCAGCGCCACGCCCCTGACGCCTGCTGCCCCACGGCCCATCGCTCGGACTTCGCTCTGCTTGAAGCGCACGGCCATGCCGTGACGCGTCCCCAGCACGATCTCGTCCTCTTCCTCCGTCAGCTCGACGTTGATGAGCGAGTCGTCGGGATCCAGCCCAATGGCGATGATGCCGCTGGGACGCGGCCTGGAAAACGCCCCCAACGCCGTCTTCTTCACCTTTCCTTTGGCGGTTGCGAAGAATACAAACGTCTCCTCAAACGCCGAAACACGCAGGACGGCCGTGTAGCACTCGTTCTCCTGCAACTTCAGCAGGTTGGCGATCGATCTGCCTCGAGCCGTCCTGGCCATTTCCGGGATGTCATAAACCTTTAGCCAGTAGACGCGCCCCCGGTTCGTGAAGAACAGCAGATAGTCGTGCGTCGTGGCGACGAACAGGTCTTCCAGGAAGTCGCCCTCTTTGGTGTCGCTGGCCCGCTTGCCCCGTCCCCCTCGACCCTGGCGCCGGTAGGCGTCCGGCGAGACGCGCTTGGTGTAGCCCTCGTGAGAGATCGTCACGATCATCGGCGCGTCTTCGATCAGGTCCTCCATGATGAACTCGCCGACCGCCCCGGTGATCTCCGTGCGGCGTTTGTCGGCGTACTTCGCCTTCATCTCGTAGACGTCTTCTCGAATGACGTCCAGGACCAGCGCCGGGTCTCGCAGGACCGCCTGATAACCCTCGATCTCCTCCACGAGCTTACCGTACTCCTGCGCCAGCTTCTCCACCTCCAGGCCCGTCAGACGCTGCAACTGCATCGCAAGAATCGCCTTGGCTTGCACCCCGGTCAGGAATTGATCCTCCGCCATCGCCTGTCGCGCGAAGCCCTCCGGCAGCAAGGTCGCCAGCGTGGCCGATTCCGCCAGCCGAAGCCGCCGCTCCATCAAACGATCCCTCGCCACCTCGGGATCCGCCGATGACTTGATCAGCTCGATGATCGCGTCGATGTCCCCCACTGCCAGGATCAGGCCCTCCAGAACGTGCGCCCGCTGCCTGGCCTTCCTCAGCAGATATCGCGTACGCCGCGTGACGACTTCCTTGCGGTGATCCAGGTAGTGCCCCATCAACCGCTTCAACGACATCGTCTGCGGCTGCTTCCCGACCAACGCGATATTCATAACCGTATAGTTGGTCTGAAGCGGCGTGTGCCGAAACAGCTTGTTCAGCACGACCTCCTCGCTGACGCCGCCCTTGCACTCGACCACCAGCCGAATCGGGTTCTTCCGGTCGGACTCGTCCCGGATGTCGCTGATCTCGTTGAGACGTCCGTCTTTCACGCCGGCGGCGATCCGCTCCGTGATCGTGCTCCTCAAGATGTTGAACGGGATCTCGTCCACAACGATCCGCTTGCGACCGCTCTTCATCTCCTCAACGTGCGTCCTGGCACGCAGCGTGATCGAACCCCGACCACGCGTGTAAGCGTCCACGATACCCTGCCGGCCGCAGATCAGCCCGCCGGTCGGAAAATCCGGGCCGGGCACAATCTTCATCAGTTCCTCCACGGTGATGGCCGGGTTCTCGATCAGTCCCACCAGCGCGTCACAGATCTCACCCAGATTGTGCGGCGGCAGGTTCGTCGCCATCCCAACCGCGATACCGGTGCTGCCGTTCACAAGCAGGTTCGGGAACTTCGCCGGCAACACCGAAGGCTCCGTCCGCGTCTCGTCGTAGTTCGGAACGAAGTCCACCGTCTCCTTGTCAATGTCCTCCAGCATCTCCGTCGTCGGCGCCGCCATCCGCGCCTCGGTATAACGCATGGCCGCCGGCGGGTCCCCATCGATCGACCCGAAGTTGCCCTGCCCGTCGATCAACGGATACCGCATGTTGAACGGCTGGGCCAGTCGGACCATCGTCGGATACACCACCGCGTCACCGTGTGGGTGGTAATTGCCGGTCGTGTCGCCCGATATCTTCGCGCACTTTCGGTGCGGCGTGCGCGGACCGAGCTTCAGATCGTGCATCGCCGCCAGGATCCGCCGCTGCGACGGCTTCAACCCGTCCCGAACATCCGGCAAGGCGCGGGCGACAATCACGCTCATCGCGTACCGGAGGTACGAGTCCTGCATCTCGTCCACGATTTGAAGGTTTCTGGTCGACCTGGGCTGCTCCTGATCCGTCATCACACAATCTCATCCGCCGGTCGAGGCAAACACGACCGGACGCCAATGGAAACTCCTCTCCGTCGGGCCCCTGCAACCCCCTCCAAGACCCTGGATTATAATCTCGATGGGCCCCCTGCACGAGTGCTCCGGATTGCAACCCTCCTCGAAAGGCCCGTGACACCCCCGGCGGCACTCGATGACGGTGACACTTCCGGCGGCACTCGATGATGGTAACACTCCCGGCCGCACTCGATGATGGTAACACTCCCGGCCGCACTCGATGACGGGTGCCACGGGCGGCTTGTCCGCCCGTGTGGTCTCCCTGGTGGGCGCATGGGGCATACTCACTGGCAGGCAGTACGTGTTTGGCCTTCAAACGGGATGGCATGGGTAACGAACGACACGTCCCACGTGGGCGGGTCGCTCATTACCCGTAGGAACGGGCTCGAATGGATGCCCACGGGTAAGCTCCGCCGCCGCTGGCGGCCCCCCTTTACCCATGCCACGCCGCTAAACACATGCCCAACTCGAGCTTGTGGCAAACACGCGTCGGCTGAAGCCGACGTTGGAATCAGAGCCCCAGCTTCAGACAGCCGCCCAATCCGTCGTGCACGCCGGACGCCCGTCGAGCTTATGCTCGCACGCAGTCCATCTGAATTACCCGGGTGACCACGCTCATGATTCGCGGTTTGATTCACGCTGACAAAACAAATACAATGCCGTGGTAACCCTCAGGAAGACCCGGAACCCCCCAGATCCCATGAGCGCTTGGTGGAAGAAGGTTATCACGGTGCTGACCGGCGATCAGCTTGACCAGCCGGGGGAGGGGGATTCTGAGCCTGTGCCAGCCCAAGGCCACACGCCGCAATCTGCATCTGCCCGTGACTGCCCTCCGGAGCCCACACCCATGCCGGAACTTGACACAACCTCCAACCGGGACCAGGCCACCGATGAGCTTCGCGATCGCGTGGAAGACCTCGCCGAGAGTATCGAAAAACACGTCGAAGGGGTGGCCTCCCACTCCGGCCAAATCCAGGCGAGCGTTGACCGCCTTGCTGCCACGCTCGGAAGACACATCGAAGAGGCCGCTTCCGGCTCCGGCCAAATCCAGACCAGTGTTGGCCATCTTGCTGACACCCTCGGAAGGCACATTGAGGAAACGGCCTCCCGCTCCGACCAAACCCAAGCCAGCATGGATCGCCTCGTTGACACGGTCGAAAGGCACATCAGTGGGGCCGATTCCCAATCCGACCGAATCCAGGCCAGCGTCGGCCATCTGGCCGAGACCGCTGAGAAGCACCTTGGCGATGAAGGCACGCGCGCCGGCCAGATTCTGTCAACGATGGGTCGGCTTTCCACCGCGATGGACGAACAGGCCGCCGCGCGGAAGACCCTGAACGGCGATCTGGCGCAATTGCTGGAAACCACGCAGGCCACGCAAGACCACACGCAGCGTCTGCGGGAGATCGTAGCCAGCCTTCCGGAAATCGCCGCCGCCCAGGCCGAGTCCGTTGGCAACCTCGATCAGCGCCTGGATACCGTGGAGCAGCGAACGGTCACTGTCTCCGATGCCGTGGCCGCGGTCGGCCGCAGCATCGAGGAGATGAGGGAGACCTTGGCGGAACTTCGCCGTTGGCTCGCAGGTCTCCAGAAGGCCGACACCGAGTTGGCAACCCATCAACGGCAAATCGCCGAGGCCCTCAACGGCCTCTACGAGCGGACCACGCAGGTCACCCAGCTATTCAAGGGCAACGCTCAGAAGCTCAAGCAGTTGGCGGAAATCCCCCAGCAGTGCCGGGAATTGCGAGAGCAAATCACCATGGAGGGCCACAACGTCGCCAGGGCCTGCGACGAAACCAAGGCGGAGGTTGGCAGCACCGCCGGGCGCTGCACGATCGCCATCGTGTTCTCAATCATTGCCGCCGTCGCCGCCGCGGCCGCCGCGGTGGGCGTCTTCCTCAAGTAGCGTCGATTGACAGCCTGTCCGGCGCCGGGTAGGCTCATCGCATTCGCGGCTTCGGAGGAAGCGGGGCCGCCGTGACGGCAAAGCCCTTGTTGGCGTCTTGTCTTGCGACCACCTGTCATGGACTATCGATTTGGACATTTCATCCGCTTTGCTTTGGGCGTCGTTCTGATCGGTGGCTGCGCGAAGGAACCCGCCACACCGACGGTTCGCGAAGCCAGCGCCAGTCCCTATGTGCGCGACCTCCCGCTCCCGGCCGGTTTCAGGCTTGATGAGCGGCGATCCGAGGAGAAGGTCACCGCAGGTTCCCGGTTCGTCAAGCACGTTTACGAGGGCAATGACGGGCTTCAGGCGGTCAAGAATTTCTATCAGCATTACATGCCGCAGTCGAACTGGGAGTTGACCAAACAGAGCCTCGACAAGGGCGTGTATCTACTGAACTACCGCAAAGGTCCGGAGGTGTGTGAGATCAGGATTGAGCGCATGCCCTCTGGCATCTTTGACGCCGTCACGCAGGTCCGTGCTACCATCCAACCGAGCGACATGGAGACGTCGGCCCGAATGCCGACTGAGGAGTGATGAAGACCGAAAGACGCCAAGAACTACGCACCAATGAGTTATCGCAGCAGATCGAACAGATTGGCGATTACGTCAAGGAGAACGCCCTCGTGTTGACTGCTGTCGTCGTCGTGGCGGCCATCGCGGTCGGCGGTGGCTTCTGGTACGTCAATCAGCAGAAGAAGCACCTCCAAGATGGCTGGGCGACCTTGAGCAAGACGGCAGCGCTCGCCGATTCCGGCGCGTCCGTTGGCGTCTTCGAGTCGGTGGCCTTGGAGGATCTCAGCCCGGGCTTGACGGCCGAGGCCCTTTTGAAGGTCGGCGACGCTGCGATGGCCAGCCTCATGAAGCCCGTCGGCTCGGATGCCGATTCAGCCGACGTGGGACCGTCCGATACAACGGACTGGGCGGCGAAGGCCGAAGGCGCCTACGGTGAGGTCGTGAGCCGATTCCCGGACAACTTGACCGCATTGGGCAAGGCAATGATCCTGCTGGGCGTTGTTGCTGAGGATCGGAACGACTTTGAGAAGGCGCGAACACGGTACAAGAAGGTGGTCGATGACAAGCGCTTCGCGCCGTATCCATTCCTCGAGCAGGCATCCTACCGCTTGGAGAACCTGGATAGCTGGGCGACGCCGGTCGTATTCCCTCCTCCTCAGGAGACCGTTCCACAGCCGCCTGCGGGTGAAGCGGACTCCTCCGCGGCAAGCGTAACGCCGACTACGATCCAGCCTGTGGCGGCGGAGCCAGACGCCGACTCGGCTGCCACGGGAACGTCTGCCGAGTCGGCCGCCACCGACGCGACACCCAAGCCGGTAGCGGAATCGACTGCGGACCCTACAGCCACTGGCGCAACGGGCAAGTCACCCCCGCCGTCGGCGGCGCCTTCTGCGAAGGCCACGACCGCGCCCGCCAACGGCTGACGCGGCATTCCGATGGGCGGATGCCTCCTTGCAGAGGCAAACGAAAGGCCGTCCTTCCGGCGACTGCCGGCCGAGCCGTCAGAAAGGGCCGGCGCGGAAACAGCTTGACGAGGATTGACGACTGAGATGCTCCCTGACACGATCAAGACGCGCGGTTTCCATGCCGGTGTGCGATTCGCGCCCCATGCCTTGCTCGACAAGCACCACAAGCAGCAGTTCCAGTTGAAATCCAGCGAAGGCTTCGACTGGCGCCGGCAGGAGTTCACTGACAAGGGCTGGTACCTCCTCAGTCCCCAGGCGGAGGGAGACCCGCGAAGCCAGCTCAAGCTGTCCGTTCAACCCGATCTGATGAACTTCGAGGACTACTTCCCCACCGGGCCGCTCGATGTGTTCTGCGACAACATGAAGCTTGCCTTGGAGTGCGTCGCCTCGGTGTTCAATCCCAAGATCATCGTGGGTTCCGGCGCCATCATCCGGATCACCGCACAATCCGAAGGCAAGGACGCACGCGTCTTCCTCGGCCAGCAATGCCTACACCTCGACGACCGCCTGGGACCGTTGCGGCGACCGGTGCACGCGGTCGGGCTGAAGATGTTGCTGCCGCCGCTGCCCGGAAAGGACAAGCCCAACTGGCAGGTCGAGGTCAAGATTGAGTCCCTCGTCGAGGATGTTCGCCAGTTGTTCGTCGAGGTCGATGCGCGGTGGGCAAACCCGTCAAGCTGGGACCCGCAGGTCGTCGTCGATCGGATCAGGACGGCCCACGATTTCGCCACCCACGAAGTCGTCGACTTCCTGCAGCAACTCGGCCATGGCGGCGAACCGTAATAACCTAGAGCAGTTCACGCTTGCCTGCGACTGTGGCACGGGCGCCAAACCCCGTGAATCCACCGCCTTTGGCGGCGGTGCCGCAGGTGCATCCAACCCGTGAAGTGCTTTGGGCCGCTCAGATGAGACCTGGGAAAGGCATTATCTACGCCCGTCGCCGCTGTGGGCCACAGGTTTCGGGCCAGGCCGGTGAATGGGCTCGTGATTCAGTTGTCAGCACCGGGTTTTGCGCCGGCACAGGAGAACGGCGCCGCCAACGGCGAGCATCGCGAACGTGGCCGGTTCGGGAATGGCCGCCCAGGTGATCGCATCCACATCCATACCGATGTCTATGTATGGGATTGGCAAGGTGCCATTAAGCCAAGACAGGTAGACGTAGCCGGGATCCAACGGATTACCGGCGGCGTCCTTCGCCTCCGGGGCGTCGCCGTCCACCGAGAACAAGAGACCGTCGATGATCCCGCTATCGCTTAGACTGAAGAACTGTATGGCGTCGATGTCGGTGTTCTCTGATAGCTTGATGATCGTCTCGCCATCATAGCTCGCCGCGCCATAGATATCGGTTGGGTCCCAGCCGTCCAGCTCGTACCAGAACTTGTTCCCGGAGGCGTCTTCCTTCACAGTCCCACCCGGCGCGAGGACCTCGTAATCCGGGAAAACCCGCGTGTCCACGAAGTCAACCGAGTACGCAAACAGCTCACTGAACTCCAGATCCACTGCATCGACGTCGTCGTCCAGCGGGTCACCGGGCAAAGACGACTCCGCCCGGTTCAGCCCGAGGCCATCCTCGTCCGCCTCGAAGGCCGCAAGGTTGTTCTGGAACGCGCCAGCCGTATACCAAGGTACGGGCAGTTCGATGAGCGACAGTTCCCCGGGGTTGCACCCTGCGTTGCCTTCGGACACGCCAGGGACCCAGCCATGCGGGTTCGGATCGCCGTGATCTTCCGAGTAGGACAGGTAGTTCATCGGCTGGATGCTGAGGAGAACGTCCATGCCGTCGATATCGAACGGATACTCCCTGCCGTTGGTCACGGTGCCCCCGTTGTAGTCGTTCGCCCCGCCACCGTCGTCCCACACGCGGCCGTAACTGCCGGAGAGCGAGGAGCCGAAGATGTCACCGGGGTCGCCACCGGGAGCCTGAGCGTTGGCTTGGCCCGTGCCGAAGTTGTCGTTGGAGAAGAACACCTTGCTGCCCGCTCCGGCGTCCGCAAGGGCACGGGGCTGCTGGGACGTGAACATCATGATGGGACCCCAGGCCTGCGTCTTCGTCGTGCCGTCGGCCGGGTCGTTCACTCGGGCGCCGGTGTCTTTGAAATCGACGCCAATCATGGTGTGCCCGTCTATCTTGACTCCCGTGGGTCGGCCGGCGCGAATCTCGCCGTAGTACAATGATCGTTGGGTTGGGGTCGGGTTCTTGTTGACGTTGCCCCAGAGGATGTTCGACTCGTAATGGCCCGTCCACGGGGCCTCCGGGGACATCTTTCGGATGCCTAGAACCGCGTCGGAATCCGTGATTTGCCCGGTCGTGTCGTTCTTCCACCACTGCGTACCGTACCACGCCTGATGATCTCCATTGTTCATGGTCTGGTTGACGTCGTTGGTGTCCATTGCCGCGGCAAATTGCCCGATCGTTGTGGTTTGGCTCGGCTCACTGTGCAGCGAGTCGTTGTGCCAGTAGTTGTGGGCGATGGCATAGCTGGTGGGCGCACAGTGCCAGTCGCCGTTCTTCATCTCCTCGTAGTCAGCATCAAGAAACGGCTGGGCTTTGTCCAAATCTGGTTGAGTCGGGTCGCCTGGCATCTTTGGCACCGTCGACCAGTCATAAACAATGTAGTCTTTCTTCCACACGAGGCCCTCCCGGTGACCACTTCGGTAGATCCGGTAGTCCATCTCGGTAAGCTGGTCGTAATTGAGCCGGGTCTCGTTGTGGAAAAGATCGGTCGGCTTTCCATCGTAGCAACTCTTGAACCGATCGTTTCCCTGTTGGACCCACGTTCGGACCTGATAAGGACGGGCCCAGGACCTGGTCGCCGGCAGGCAGATGAGAACGAAGCAGAGGAGCCAGTAAGAACTTGCTGAAGGTACATTTCGAAGAGCGCGTTCGCTGAACGTGCGTAAGGCAACGGACGCGGACGCCGTGAGTTGACCAACCATGCCACTGCCTCCATCTTTTTTCCAACAGTTGACTGCGCTGCCCCCCTGCCAGCTTCTTCCGCCGCCCATTATATCAAACCGCTACACGGATACAAGGTTTCTCCCGGAACCTCGTTCTCGCCGAGGCCGGTGAGGCGACATGCCGCGCAACCGTTGACCGACCGATCCGCAGTCCTTATTCCCTCTCCTCCAAGACCTGATCGGAGGGAATCACGCATTTGCCCTTGTAGGTCGTTCCCCGCCACGTGATGGATCGGCGGCCGCCGACGCGGCGCAGGGCGTTAACCAACGCGGCCGCGCCGATCGCCGCCCCCACGGGATACGTCAGGCCGTACAGCGGATGGGAGCGATTCAAGGCGTAAAACCGGAACATGACACTGATCTGCGCGGCACACGTAGCCCCGGCGACCCAAGTGAGTATCTGCCACGCCGCCGATGTACCCGGGCCGAGACACTGCAAGGTCACGCCACTGACCAGCGCCGCCCACGGCAACAAGCTGAACGTCGTCACGACCAGGATAGACAGAAACAGCCGTCGCAACGTGCCGAAGCAGCCATAGAAGATGCGCGTCCAGCCCGACCAAATGTGTACAAACGAATCGTACATCCGCACGCTGTACAGGTCCTTGTTTGACACCACGACGAGGCGCTGGTCGGCCTCCTTCGCACGGCGTGCCAGGTGCATGTCCTCGTTCACCTCGGCCTTCACCGCCTCGTGACCGCCGACCGCCTCGTGGCAGGACCGACGCATCAGCATGAAGGCGCCGTTGGCATAAGCCGTCCGCCGTTTCGGATCGTTGACCCGCAAGGGATTGAACCAGATCAGCAGGATCCCGCTGCACGCCGGTTGGATGACGCGCTCCCAGAAGCTGTCGGTCTCGTGCGCCGGAAGCACCGACAGAAAGTCCGCGCCCTTCTCCGTCGCATAGCGCATCGCAACGGCCAGGGCTCGACGTGAGACGAAAACGCAGTCCGCGTCCGTGAAACAGAACCATTCGCCCCTGGCTCGCTCGATGCCTTCCCGCATCGCGTTGTTTTTGCCGAACCAGCCCGGCTGGAGCTCTCGGATGTGCAGCGCGGTCAAGCGGTCATCCCCGGCGGCCAACGCGTCGATGATCTCACCGGTGCGGTCCGTGCTGCGGTCGTCTATCGCAATTACCTCGAAGTCCGGGTAGTCCTGGGCGATCAGCGATTTCAGGCATCCCCCGATGTTCGATTCCTCCTCCTTTGCCGCCACGAGGATGCTCACCAGGGGCAGCTCGCCGGACGAATCCGCGTACATCCCTGAATGAAGCGGAGGCATGATCCGGGCAACCCTGCCAATCTGCAGATGACGGCTCATCCAGACGACGAACGCCAACGTCGTGAGGCCGAGCCAAAACCACAAAGCCAAGATCATTGGCGGACTTTCGGTCTAAGAGCCCATCCCAATATCGTCGAACCGGCGTCACGCCGGTGCTTCAAGGCCCAGAGGCCCGTGCGACAACGGGGCTCGGGATAGGCTCCAACGTTCAAGATTCGTGCCAATACAACACCGTCGCGAGGATCAGCAGCCACAGGCCGATCTGCACGAACTCCCGCGTGAACCGGCGAAAACGCAGCCGCAGAAGCTGCACGATCATGTAGCTCCGCATCATCGAAACCGTCCTGTCGGCCCCCGACAGATAAACGCACCACCGCCACAGCGAACGAGCCGTCATCACGAGGGCGTAGATGGTGCAGATCGTGCCGAGAACCAGGCGCCACACCTCAAAAAGATCACGCCCGCCCAGGACGTCGACGGCGAGTATCCCACACATGGTATCAAGCACCGTACACCGCGCCGGATGGACATCTACCAGTCCGTGCCTGAACTGGGGCACCGGCGCCAAAGCCGGTGGCTCTCACCGGTCAGGACCGGCGTTTCCGAACCGCTGTCTTCCCTTTTACCACCGGGCTGCCAGCCCTCGGAGATCACGATTCACCCGTATGGGCAGAGCCTTCCGGGCTTGTCAATCCCTCAAACAGGGCGCTGCCGATGCGAACAATGGTCGCCCCCGCCTCGACGGCAATCTCAAAGTCGCCGCTCATGCCCATCGACAGCTCCCGGAAACCATCGCCCACGTACCGCTCACCACGCACTTCCTCAAAAACGTCACGCAGCCGGTCAAACGACAGGCGTACTTCATACGGCGTACCGCCCAACGGGCCCATGGTCATCAGCCCGCAGAGGCGGATGCCCGACCAACTGGCGAAGTGCTCCGCCAGATGCGTGACCGCGCCCACCGCAACGCCGAACTTGCTCCTCTCCCCGCTCGTGTTCACCTGAAGGAGGATGTCCACGACCCGTCCGACCTTGGTGGCCTGGATATGGATGTCCTCGGGCAGCCGCAGGCTATCCACACTGTGGATCAATTCCACCCACGGGAGGACCAGCTTCACCTTGTTCCGCTGCAGGTGGCCGACCATGTGCCACCGAGGACGCAGCAGGCCGGCGCGTGAACCTCTTCTCGCGCCGCCGCCCCCAGTCAGAACGCTTCTTCTCTCGTTGAGTTCCTGGATCATGCTGGCCCGCTTGTTGAGTTGCTGAGCCCGGCTCTCGCCCAAATCCAGAATCCCCATCTCCAGTGCCTGACGGACCACTTCCATCTCGACGTATTTGGTCACCGCAAGCAGCCGGACGCTGTTCGGGTCGCGATGGGCCCGCGCGCACGCAGCGCTGATCCGCTCGCGAATCCGCTTGTGATTCTCGGACAGCCGGCGCCGCACCGCTGCAACGTCGCCGATCACGGTATCGCTTCCCTTCGTCCGTGCCCCCATTCCATTTGATGGCGTCCTCTCGCGTGCATCGCTGCCAGATTCTAACCTCGTTCGCCCGTCTCCAACAAGCCGCCCCCAAACACAAGAACGCTAAACCGGTTCTTCTAATGTCTGAGCAGCGCGGGTGCCACTGGCGGCTTGTCCGCCAGTGTCCACAAACGTGATGGACGCACGAGAAGGCAAGCCGCCCGTGGCACGCGTGGTTGCCAACTGTCCGGACATGACCAAGTCCCGTTTAGGATGCGCCCCAACAGGCAAAGCTCGATCACCATCGGCCTATGAGAGGGCGAGCCGCCGTCGGTAGGTGCCGTGCCGTTGCCAACGGCCGCCAATCCATTGATTGCCTTGGAGAACCACTGCCTCTGGTGGTGAGAATCGACAAGGCTTTGCCGTTTTCAGCGTTTTGTGGCGGACGCCGCGCACCCGCGGCGGCGTGTGTCCGCAGAACGTGCGTCCGCAGACCGTGTGTCTGCAGAACGTGTGCCCGCGGAGCGTGTGTGTGCAGAACGCGTGTCTGCGGAACGCGTCTCCACGGAACGCGTGTCTGCAGCACGCGTGTCCGCCGCGTGTGGGTCCGCAAGGTGCGTGGGCGTGGGGCGCGTGTTCGTGGGGCGCGTGTTCGCTTCGGCCCCAACGGGGCCGGGGATCGTAGCCGGGGGTGGAGCGCAGCGGAACCCCCGGTGACCGGGCCACCGGGCCACGCTCGTCCCGAAGGGGCGACGGAAGTGTCACCACCGTGACACCTCTCGCCTCCACGCCATTCGGGGCGGGAGGTTGATGGGCGCGATCCGCAACCACGGGTTCTGCCTCGCTCCACCGGTGGCTACGATCCTGCGCCCCATTCGGGGCGGATACGTGTGTACGTCACGATACGTCGTGGATGTTCGCGGCGGGTGCCACTGGCAGCTTGCCTGCCAGTGCGGATGCCCCACGCGCACGCCGGCCGGGTGCCACTGGCAGCTTGCCTGCCAGTGTCTGGACTTTGGCACTTAACTAGTTACTGCGTGCCCTGGCCTACGCCGCCTGGCGCCC
>JAFGQA010000245.1 GCA_016935885.1 Phycisphaerae bacterium
ACTGTGGCACCGGCGTCTCGCCGGTGGTTTTCACGGTCAGGAACGGCTTTTCCGAACGGCTGTTCTCCCTTTTACCACAGGCTGCTAGACTGTCACGGACCCCGCCAACGTGGGCTACCTCGCCGCTAATCCTTCGCGACGAGAAACCGGTATAGAGGCGTCATGAACTTCGGAAGCGTCCAGGCATAGACGACCACTGCGGCAAGGCTCACAAGGTTAACCAGCGCGACAATTACGTGGAAAGCCGTTCCCACGTTTTCAAACGGATCCACCGGTCCCCCCGGGACGGCTTCCATTGCGGCCTTGAAGCCCACCGCGCCCCCCACCGCCATGCCGACGACATTCGCCACGACCTTGGCGATGCCGAAGTAGAAGCAGAGGGTCGCCGGCCTTACCGCTTCGGCAGTGGTCGGGTCCTGTGATCGGTCCTCACTTGCGGCGAATTCTGCGAGCTTCTTCATGGTCCACCCGGTCCAGATGTAGTTGAAAAACGGGATGAACGAAAGCCCCAGCGCGAGGCCGGGCGAGACGGCGTAGTAGCCCCGCGCCCGCCGGGCATCGTCGTGGATTCGATAGATCCACATGAGTTGAAGGACGATAGCGGGAATGATCACCAGAAAGATGAAACAACCACCCACCATGACAATAGGGTCCGGGGTCTGGGGATCGATCCCGCCACCCATCTGCGCGAAGCTGTTGATCGTGCCGAGAACCTCCGCCGCGATCCACAGCCCAACCAACCAGCCTGCGTATGTTGGACGAAAGACCGGCCGTCGCATCGTCCCCGCGTAGCCCAGTGATTCCGGACCGACGTGCGCCGCCGACCCGGTCTGCATCGCCGGGCCGCCGCTGGGTGTGAACGTCACGTTGCAGATGGGGCAACGAAGCGCCTTGCTGAGATCGGTTCTGGCCGCCTGCAACTCGTGCCCGGCCGGACAGCGGATCAAGACGTTGTTCGGGTCCATAGCGTGGCCGCCATTCTCCTGTCTATGTGCCGACATGCTGGGTGCTGATCGGCCTTCCACTCGCGGCAGGTCGTGGTTCGACCCCGGTCTGCTCAACCTGCGAAAGCATCCGCCGCTCGGCGTCTGCCAATTGTACAAGGATCCGACGGGACGTCTATGAAGGGAACGGTCTACCTGGCGGTGCTGGGTGCATGACAGTTACGGCGGCTCGCGAATGAGCGGTGTGTCGCCGGGTTTCGCGCGCGATAAGCACTCGATCCGAGCCCCGAGCGCGAGCGAGCGGGCCTGTCTGCCAACAGGCAGGTCCGAGAGCCTGCGGTCTGTCCAAGAGGACCCCGCGCTGGCGCTTGGGGCTCGGATCAACTCCCGCACTGCTGGTGCGAGAAGCCTTTCTCGCTCCTGTTGTTGGCGGGATCCTTTCCCGCACCTCAACACAGAGGGCCGAGAAAGGATTCTCGGCCAAGCGTCGCGCGAGCGAGACAGGATTCTCGGCCAAGCGTCGCGCGAGCGAGACAGGATTCTCGGCCAAGCGTCGCGCGAGCGAGTGGGTCTGTCTGCCGACAGGCAGGTCTGAAAGCCAACGGTCCGCCCACGAAGACCTCGCGCTTGGGGCTCGGTTCTACCCCCGCCTGAACTGTCACGGACCTGGCGGGTGCTTGGCCGACTTACTCCCTCAGACTGACCGGTTCTTGCGAGGACGAGCCACGGGCTTCGGCCCGTGCAGTTTCTCGACGGACATGAGCGCCCACTCTCTGCGAAAGGCCGCACGGGCTAAAGGCCGTGGCCTTTTTGAGTTATCGAGAATCTCGAAGGCAACCCGGTCTGTTTGAGTTACTTTCCAACACCACCGCTGAAGTTCTTGATGAGCTGCAAGGCCGCCGGGCCGGCAAGGACGACGAAGATCGTGGGGAAAATGAACAGAATCAGCGGGAGCAACAGTTTCACGGCGGTCTTCTGCGCGCGTTCCTCCGCCTTCTGGCGCCGCTTCGTGCGAAGGCTCTCGGCTTGGACACGCAACGCCGAGGCGATGCTCGTGCCCAGTTTCTCGGCTTGGGAGATCACCGCTACCAAGGCCCGCATCTCGGAGACGGCCGTCCGGTCGGCCATCTTGCTCAGGGCCTCTGCGCGCGGCACACCCATCTGGGTCTCGACGCTTGCGATCTGAAACTCCTCCGCCAGCGCCACGTGGACGTTGCCCATCTCGTCGCTCACGCGCTGGATCGCGGCGTCGAGAGCCAAGCCCGACTCGACAGCGACTACCATCAGGTCCAACGAGTCGGGCAAACCGTTTCGGATCGCTTCGCTGCGCCGCCCGATCGTCAAGCTCAGCCACAAATTCGGCAACATGAAGCCGACGCCGAAGCCGGCCATCGCGTACCCGGCGACGGCCAGCATGTCTTTGCCGCTGCTCGAGGCCAGGACGGCGCCGATCACACCGCAGGCAAACGCGGCGGCCGTCTTGCTCGCCAGGAACAGGACGGGTGTGGACTCCTTCCGAAACCCGGCGCTGGCGAGCTTGGCCTTCAGTGTGCTCTGCTCCTCGGCGTTCTTCGGCATGACCGGCCTCGACAAGATCGGAGCCGCCAGCTCGAAGACCTTGTTCGTCGCCGTGTGCTGCTTCCCGGCTGCCCGTTGCTTCGCCTTGCTTTCCAGCGACTTCGCATCGCCGCGCGCATCGAGCCCCGCGCTGCGACGCCGCACCGCTTCGGAGTAATCCTCTCTTCTCTTCGGAACCAGCGAGTAGATGACCAACGCTGCCGCGATGACCACCATACCCAGCAACACAAGCCAGTCCATTGCACACCTCCTCAGAAGGATTCAAGGATGAAGGCGGAAGGATGAAGGATGAAAGACAAAGCCCGCAATTCGGAGGGTTCATCCTTCATCCTTCATCCTTCAGGCTTCTTCCTCACACCTTGATATTCACAATCTTCTGGATCATCGCCAGGCCGAGCAACTGCGCCACGCCGGCACCGATCAGCATGTACTGACCCAATTCCTCCTCCAGCAGGACATTGGCATAGTCTGGGTTGACCCATAGCTCCATCACGAACACAACGACGGGCAGTGCCAGCAGCACCCAGCCGGAGAGGCGCCCCTCAGCGGTCAATGCCTTCACCGTCCCAAAGAGCTTGATCCGTTCGCGAATCACCCCACTGATGTTGTCCAGCACTTCCGCCAGATCACCACCCGTTTGCCTCTGGATCAGAACGGCCGTTACGAAGAACCGAACGTCCATCAGTCCGACGCGCTTGGCCATGTTCTTCAGGGCATCTTCGATCTTGATGCCCAGATTCTGCTCGTGAAAGACGCGGGCAAACTCCGTGGCGACCGGATCGGGGAGTTGTTGGCTGATCAACATGATGGCGCTGGCCAACGAGTGACCCGCCCGCAACCCCTGGCTCATGAGCTCGAAGACGTCGGGGAGCTGGTTCATGAACTTGTTGAGACGCATCTTCCGCTTGACAAAGATCAACAACAGCGGAAGCAGCAGAGCGCTCGTCGCCGCGCAGATGCAAACCCATTGCGCGGCACTGGCGACGTAGGCCCCGATGTAGAGCAAGGCCCCCAAGCCTGTCAGGTTGACCAGGAGTGTGGTCGCAGACCAAGGAACGTTGGCCTCGTCGAGCATCTTCTGCAAAGACGAAACGAAGCCAAACCTCGATATCAACGCACCCAGGCCGCCCGATTCCCGCCTCTGCTTTCGAAGGATGGATTCCTTGGCGGCCCGCTCACTGGCGCTGCTGGAGAGGGAACCGAAGTCGCCCCGCAGGCGCTGCGCGATCTTCTTCGATTCCGTCTTGCGCAGGTCGCCGATCAGATTGAAGATCGCAAATGCAAGAAACACGGACCCGACCAGGGGCACCGCGTACATCCACGCCTGGTCCGACAGGGCCAAGACCTGTGAGACTTGTGCCAGTATCTCGTCGTGTCTCAGCATCGGTCCCCGAGCCTCCTTCGGGATTCGCTACTTGCCATTCGCCATTCGCCATTCGCCATTCGCTTCGCTCAAGCCTCCATCAGCACCTGCCGCTCGAACAACGCCGGATCGAGCTCGACTCCCGACGACTTCAGCCGGTCCAGGAAGCCCGGACGCAGCCCCGTGGCGATGAACCGACCATGGGCCTTGCCGGACGAGTCGATCCCGAGCTGCTCGTACTTGAAGATCTCCTGCATGGTGACCGCGTCCCCTTCCATGCCCTGCACCTCGGCGATGGACATGATCTTTCTCGGCCCACCCGTGAGACGCGCCGCGTTCACCAGCACGTGGATCGCGCTGGCGAACTGCTGCCGGATCGCCTTCATGGGCAGGTCGAAACCGGCCATCATGACCATGGTCTCGACGCGCTGCACGGCGTCGCGGACGCTGTTCGCGTGAATCGTCGTCAGCGAACCGTCGTGACCCGTGTTCATTGCCTGGAGCATATCCAGCGTCTCAGGCCCGCGGCACTCGCCGACCACGATCCGGTCCGGCCGCATACGCAGCGAGTTGATCAGCAGATCACGGATGGCGATTCGGCCTTTCCCTTCGATGTTCGGCGGACGTGATTCGAGTCGCACCACGTGCGGCTGACGCAATTGAAGCTCCGCCGCATCCTCGATGGTTACGATCCGGTCCGAATCGGGAATGAAGCTGGAGAGGTTGTTCAGGAGCGTCGTCTTGCCCGATCCCGTACCGCCGACGACGAGGATGTTGAGGTGCGACACCACGCACGCCCGAAGGAACTCCACCATCTCCGGCGTGACGGACTTGAACTCGATGTAGTTGTCCCACGTAATAGGGTCCGTGCCGAAGCGCCGGATCGACATCGACGGCCCGTCGATCGCCAGCGGCGGGATCACTGCGTTGACACGCGAGCCGTCCTTCAGCCGGGCGTCCACCATTGGCGACACCTCGTCGCATCGGCGTCCAACCGATGACACGATCTTGTCGATCACGTGCATCAGGTGGGCGTCGTCCTTGAACGTCACATCGCTGCGAGCCAGCTTGCCCTTACGTTCAACATAGACACGCTTCGGTCCGTTGATCAGGATGTCGCTGATGTAGGGGTCCTTCAGCAACGCCTCGAGGGGCCCCAGCCCGAAGGTCTCGTCAAGAATCTCGCTGACAAGCTGCTGGCGTTCACCGAAATTCAGCAGCGCATTCTCCTGTTCACACAGTTGGGCGATGACTTGCTTGACCTCCTCCTTCACGTCGTCATCGCCCCGCTTGCTGAGCGCCGCCAGATCGAGCGTTTCCACCAGCTTCTTGTGGATGCGCGACTTGATCTCGTAGAACTCGTCCGTCCGATCAGCCTTCTTCTTCGCGGGTGTCGAAGGGGCCTGGCTCGGGGAGGCGGAACCTCGTGCCAGTGCGGGGTTTGCGGCGAGCGGCTTGGGATCCGCGGGCTTGTCGTGGACAGTGGCGGCGTCCGGCGACTTGGCGGGCGGTTGCTTCGGCATCTTCAGCGTAGGTATCTTCGAACGGCCAAACATCGAGCGCTCCGATGTACCATGGGTCCCGGCGTCCCCAGCCCACGGTGGGCGGCCTCCCAAGCCTGTTGAAGGATTCGAGGATTCAAGGATTCGAGGATTCAAGCTTGAATGCCTAGACCCTTAAACCCTTGAACCCTTAGACCCTTGAATCCTCAATCCCTTATACAATCGGTCATTCCTTCCCAGGTCTCCTGGCGTGTCACGGCGCAATAGCGGACGCCGCACCGCAGACCTGGACTCGTCTATACCATCGGTCAGTAGATGGCTTGAATGTACCCCATCCTTTGCAAAGCAAAGGGTGGGTCACCCAACCGCCACGGCGCAATAGAGGACGTCGCACCGCAGATCTGGATTCGTCGATTCAAGGATTCGAGGATTCAAGCTTGGATGCTTGAACCCTTGAGCCCTTAGAGCAGTCAACGAATGAATGTAGCGTCGGGGCTCGTCCCCGGCGCCTGCTTCGGTAGCATTGCACTACGCCGCCCACAAGGGACGACGCTACATTCAAACGTGAACTGCTGTAGACCCTTGAGTCCTCTAACCCTTATACCATCAGTCAGTAGATGGCGCGCTTTTGGCAGCGATTCGAAAAGATCTGTGGCACCTAGACGGCAACGGCCTTGATAGACGTGCGCTTACCCATCACTGAACGGCAATGGATGAGCTCGCCGGTGTCTTTGACTCGTTTGCCTCGGCATCCGGCCCCTTGCGGAGCAGCTTCCCCAGAAGTCCGCCGCGTCTGGCTTCCTCGGCGGCCAGTTTGTCCGGGCAGTGAACCTTCATCGCTAGCTGCCGAATCTCCTGCCGCACCTTGCTCCGTTCGTGCTCGGCCCTCAGGGGTTGTCCGATATTGATGCTCGAACTGACCGCCTTCCAGTCATCCGAGATGGTCATGAAGACCTTGCGGTTCAAGATGGTCTCGACCTGCTTGATCTCCAGGTGGGCCGACTCCCTCCCGACCCGGTTGCAGACGAAGGAGATCCTGTCCGGGTTGAAGCCCTGAACGCTCAACTCCTGCACCATGCGGTCGGTGTTCCGGACGCTGGTCACCAGCAGTTGCAACACGAGAAAGTTATAGTCCGCCGCGTCGAGAACGCTGCGCCCGCCGGGGTCGTGGCGCGTCGGCCCGTCGACGATGACATACGCGCACATCTCCTGAAGGCTGCTGAACATGTTCGCGCAGTGTGCCGCGGTAATCAACTCGGCCTGGGCAAAGGAGTGTGGACGTCGGAGCACGTACAGACCCGAATCGTGCTTGATCAGGGCCTTCATGATCACCTGTGGGTCGAGTTCCTCCTGGGTCGAGCAGAGATCGGCAACGGTGAACTGGCCGTGAACGTCCAGTAAAGTGGCCACATGGCCGAACCGGAAGTCGAGATCGACCAAAACGACCTTCTCAGACTCCCCCACGAGATCAGCCAGCTCGACGGCGAGGTTTGTCGCGATCGACGTGCAGCCGACGCCCCCCGCACTGCCCATGATCGAGATCAGTTTGCCAGGTTCCTTGGTCTTCGCGGGCGTGTCAACGATACGCGATATCGCCTGCTCCAGTTCCTCCAGGTCCAGCGGCTTTACCAGGTACTCCTTGATCCCTGCCCGCATCGCCCGGAGGACCACGTCACCCTCGGTGTGGGTGCTCAGTGCGAACATGGGGAGATCCGGCACAGCCTCCCGGAGTTGCTTGAGACATTCGATGACCACCGCGGCGCTCGGATCCAGATCGGCAATGATGAGGTCGGCGGAGAATTGCGCCACGGCCTGAGGCAGGAGGCTGGGCTCGTCGAGTTCAGCGACGATTCGAGTCAGCGGGAGGGATGTGATGGTCTTGCGCAGTTCGGGCGCGGCAGAATCGTTGACCGTGAAAAGGATGACTCGTACGGTTCGCCCCATAATGACCGAGCGCCCGCTGGGGCGGTTCTTCCGCCGTCTCAGCGTGTTCAGCCCCCTCCCGAGGGGGGCCGAGTCGAAGCTTCATATTGCCGCTATCATATCGGCCGCCGCGACCGACCGCTTAAGCCGGTCACGGCGACCGAGAATGCGACTACTGAATGAGCCGGGCCGGACGCTGGTGCCACTGGCAGCCGCCGGCGCGTGCCACCGGCAGCTTGCCTGCCAGTGTGCAGGCCCCATACACGGCTGCCAGGCGCCTCAGCGTCTCCTCTTCAAGCTCTGCGGCTACTGAATCAACCGGACCGGACGCCTGCCGCCCAGCGTCTGGAAGATCTGCTCAAGGTCCGTGACATACATCGGTCGTCCACCATTCTCCGGATCGGGCGTGTTGTCGGCGAAGAAGTAGTTGTCCACAGAAGAGGCAATCTCCAGGCACAACTCCTCGTTCACGTCCGCCCCGACGCCGATCGAGTACACCGTCATCCCAAGAGCCTTCGCCTCGGCGGCACTGTCCTCGGCCCAACTGATCGCCTGTGGGTTATCGTTGCCCACGTAATTGCCCCACTGGTTTACGTTGGGCTTGCCATCGGTCAGCAGGATGATGACCTTGGCGGCAGAGGTTCGGACGCGTTCGCTGGTGAGCTCCTCAATGGCCTCCTGGAAACCGGCACCAATATTCGTAACCGACGTGTAGTGCCCCGCCTGATAGCCGTTCAGCGTATCTGGTATCTCCTGCAAGGCGTCTGCCAGCAACTCGGGAGAATCCGGCTCAACCAAGTCGTGCAAATGGTAGCCGTACTGGGCAAAGGCCTCGAGTGAAAGGTGATCCTGCGTCTCGAGGCCAACGATCACGTCCACCATCGCTTGAACCGCGCTCTTCACCGAGTGCAGGGGCTCCTCCGGCGCATCCGCCAGCTCCGGGCACTGGTTGTTGCTGGAGTGTTTCTCCAGCAAGTAGTTGGTGAACGTCTTGAGCCCATACCGATACTGGAAGTTCAAGTCGGTGCTCGTCATCTCAGAATAACCTATGACGTAACCGAGGTAGTCGTTCCAACTGCCGCCGTCGAACTGGTAGTCGACCTCCTGGCACAGCTCGTTGCTGTCGACCCTGCTGTCACCGTTGCCAGGCCCGCCGTTGTACTTGGAATCACGCGTGGTGCCTATCTTCATCTTGCTCTTCCAGCCGGCCAAGCCGAGACACACCATGGTCCGGTTCTTGTAGTAGGTTGGGTGGTAGTCATACGCACTGCTGAGCAGGGCCGCTCGTTCGTTCGCCGTGTACCCGGCCGTCGTCAGGTTCTCCACAACGTCGGCATCGGTGCAGGTTGAATACCGGGGGATTCTGTACAAGCCGGAATCACCCACTGGCGTGTATTCATCCAGGACGATCGGCTCACCCCACCCGGTCATCCAGCCCCATCGTGGACCACGGGCCCAGCCTTCCCCCGGATCGGCCCCAGGGTCGGGATTCCCACCGGCATTGGCGGGCGATCCTGGACCCGTTCCCGGCTGGTCGTTTTCGCTGTGCGGGTTGCCCGGCGGCGGCGGGTCGAGCCCGTTGCCCACACCGGCGTTGCCCTTGAGGATGGGGAGCGCGCACCAGACGTCCTTGAGGTTGATCTGCACGCCATCCTGCGTGCCGCCGCTTTCGGATGGGAAGTCTTTGTAGTGTCGCAGTTCGCTGTCGTCATTCATGGAGCCGGACAGGTCGATGACGACCGCGATATCCCGCGGCACGAGCATGGCGGTCGCACTGGCATGCAGGTTCGCGCCCTCCATGCCCATGGCCTTGGCGAAGAGGAGAGAAACCGGCCCGTCCGCCACGGTCGTGTCGCGACGCAGCGTCACGCGAACGGCGTCGTACGGCAGGACGTCCGGTTGAAACTCGAACTTCTCTCCGTTTAGCACCGCATGCCCAAAGACGATATCTGACTCGACTTCGAGCGAGGCGCTCAGCCCGGAGATCTTGTTCGCCGCCGCGAAATCTACAGCCTCCTGAACAGCCGCCTCCGTCGGCGACCCCTCGGTCACACCGAGCTGAGAAGCACCCGCCAATGCAGCGGCGTCCGCCGCGCTCTGCAACTCCTGCTTCGCGGAGTACATCAGGCCGGTGTCGATTGCCAGTGCGGCAACCCCCAGGCCGACGGCACTACCAAAGATGACACCCTGCACAATCACCGCCGCGCGCCTGCGGCTTCGACGGCACCGTTCTTCACGCACCTGCATCGTTCACCCTCCACCAATCGGGCTGTCAGCGCAGCGCCCACGCGGCGCTTGTTGACCACCGTTTTTTTTCTGGGAATGGACCCCGCGGCCTCTTGATACGGCCGGCGGATATGGAACCGGCTTCCATCGAGCCGGCATGGACTCTCAGTCGTCAGTCTTCAGTCGTCAGTCATTCATGGCCATTCGCGGCCATCTTGCTCACGGAAGACCGACAACGCCCCTCTCAGTTCGACTCCGCCACGCGTGCCACTGCTCTCGAGCAAGGCCGGAACGCGCTATTCGCCACTCGCTATTCGCCATTCGCTATTACCACTGTCGGCCAAGCCCCATGGCCCGCGCAGGGCCAACTGGGACGTGGCCCAGGTTGTGCTCTCGGCAGGCCGTGTGTTCACCGGGGCATGTTCTCGCGGCACCCCCTCGGACTCGACCGGGGCCTTGGGCGTGCCCTCCAGCTTCTGTAACGTGTACAGCTCAAAATCGTTCGGCTCCGTCATCAGCGAGCCAGGCGGGGGTGGCACCTGCTGGGGGTCCAAAGGCTCCACCAACTGCGGCGTAACCAGGACGACCAATTCCGTGTTGTCCTTCTGGTAATTCGTCGAGCTGAACAATGCACCCAGGACGGGAATGTCTCCCAGGCCCGGAATCTTCGACGCCACGGCCCGTACGCGTTCGCTGAGTAGCCCAGCGATGGCGAACGTCTGGCCGTTGCCGCATTCGATCGTTGACTCCACACGCCGCGTGTTGAAGGTGTACAAGGGAAAGCCGCCGACGATCTGCTGACCCGGTATCGCCTCGCTGACCTCACTCATAACGTGGAGGCGAATGATCTGCCCGGCCACCACCGTCGGCGTGAAGCCGAGACGCACACCGAACTCCCGGTACTCGACGGTGATCGCCCCAGTCGACGAGCCGGCCTGGGCGACCGGAACCGGCACCTCGCCGCCGGCGAGAAACGTGGCCGTCTGCCCACTGATCGCCACCAGGTTTGGCTCCGCCAACACCCTCGAAAGGCGGTTCTCCCGCAGCGCGTTCAGGAACATTTGGAACTCCGCCCGCGGAAACCCGAACGTCACGTTCGTCGCAGCGGAGTTGGCCGTCGCCGCCACCGAGTAGGTCATCTGCCCGCTCAGGTTCCGTGGAAGTAGCACGTCCGTAAGGCCGGAACTGCTGAAGACCGTCGGGTTAATCTGTCCCACATTGTTGGCGAAGAAGAAATCGCGGCACAAATCCGAGCCGCCGATGGCCCAGTTGACGCCGAGTTGGCGCAACGCCTCGCGGTTGACCTCGGCCACGACGACCCGCAGCATCGTCTGCTGAACGCCCGCCACCTTGAGTTGATTCTGGGCCGCGCCGCCTTGCACCAGCGCCGCCAGATCGGCCACCTGCGCTGCCGTCTCAGCGTCCGGAACACTCCCCCGTAGGACGATCGTGCCGTTCACGCTGTGAAGCTGCACACGGGAATTCGGCGAGATGGACTTGATCAAAGCGTGCAGCACGCCAAGATCCATCTCCACCGTGACGTTGAAGACCCGCTGCTCCTCCCCGACCCATAGGACCAGTTGCGTGCTCCCGTAGCCCTTGCCAAGAATGACGATGCGCCACCGGGACGGCCTTACGACATCCGCAATCTCGGGATCCCTGCTCTCAACGCGATCAACCGGCGATTTCAACTCGATCGTCACCGTTGAACCCTTGGCAACGGTGATCCGCTCGGCCTTGTCGGTCTCGATGCTAACCGACGCAATCAGCGTGTCCGAGGTGCCCTGCTTGCCGGCGGCTATCCCAGGCTGATCCTCAGACCCCGCGCACGCCAAAACGAGCGAGTCCCCCAACGCGCCACCAAACAGGTCTCCTGGCGCTCTGGGGGAGCCGCTCACTCCCGTCAATCTCGTACTGGTTCGTCCCGGCGATTCTACGGAGGCAGGATCATCGCCCTCCGCATCCCCATTCGCATCCGCGTGGCCCCCTTCCACATGCGCGCGCATACCCAAGGTGACCGGGCGATTGGCTACGACGGTTCGCTCCGCCGCCGGTCTCGGCGCTTCATGGTCACCAAACACGCTCATGGCCTGGTTGGCCACGACGCGGACGCTCGACATCATCGGTGAGGGCACCGGCTGGCTGCTGCCCAGCACGTCGGTCGCCACGCCAAGGGGCAAGACCGACAAGTACAACAGGAATAGCAGAAACGCTCGCCCCGCAAGTCGACGTAGGCGCAATCGGCTCTTCCGTGAGCCCCTGCTCGCACAAACGACGCATCCATCCGTGGCCGAGATCATTCGCTTATCTCCGTATCTGGTGGGTCATCTGGGTCATCGCAAGATCCTGCTCCCATATCCTGACGCTGCTGCAACGACGAGGAAAGCTCCCCGAGAAGCTGCTCTTGGCCGGGAACGCCCGTCTCAATAAACACCAGTCGCTCCACATCCGAACCACGCACCACCTCTAGGATATGTTGCTTGGGATCTGGCGCGCGCTTCACCTGGCTCGGCCTTGGTTTCGACTGGGCCTGCGCGGTGCTCTTCTCCATCGCCTTGGCAAGAAGTCCAGACCAAAACTCTCCATTTCCCTCGCCAAGAGGGTCCTTTGCATTGCCACGAAGTGCGAGGCGCAGGTTCTGCCGGCCGGATGGAAGAAGCTCTACCTGATCCGGTTTCAGGAACAAGGTGACCGACTTCGTCATCCGAACAGTCTTGCCGTCCTTGCCAACTTCGCTCATGGACTGCCCGACCGCGCCCACCTCAACGTCGGAGAGGATCAGGTTATTCCTGCCAGAGTCCCGGCCGCCGCCCGAGAAGACGTCTACGCGGCCGCCGGGCATTACGAACCCCGCCACCGCCGACTCCTCGTTCACCTTGATGCTCACCGCCCGGTGCCCCGGCGGTATCTTGGCCCTCAGCCCGGGCTCGGACCCTGGAGGCGCCAGCATGCTGCTCGTGATCGGAATACCCCTCGCGATCGACATGGCCGTCACACGGCCGATCAGCTTCTCGCTGTCCGTGAACGCGTCACCGGGCAACAGGGACCGAGGCACGTCCTTCGTCGTCAGCATCGGCCCGCTGAGCGCGCTGGCCACTTCGATCGCCTGGGCACTCATGCACACCTCGACCACATCGCCCTGGTTGCCCTTCGCCTTCTGGACCATGTCAATACCCATCTTGATGGCGAAGAAGCCGACACCAAGCCCGATGATCAGCGGTATGATTGTCCTCGCCTTCATCACAATCGCCCCCAACTGTGGAATCCTCGGACGCTCCGCGCGGCCATCCAACAGCGGCCGTCATTCATCCCAGATCGCGCAGCCTCAAGATCGCATCCCAGAACCCTGTGGCCAAACATGTCAGAACGCGCTCTCAATCACCCTCGAACCCTTCGCGCCGCATCGCCGTCTTCGAGGTGATATCGATGCCACTGCCCCCGACGAGGCCCGTGACAGAAACGCAGTCGAGCGGGATCGTGACCTCGACCCAGACTTCCTCGTCTTCCGGCCCGACCGTGCTGATGTTGCTGGTCACGCCGTATCCGCAGCACTCCGAGCCGAACCCAGGATCTTCGGGATCGCTCGGCACGGCGGGGTCATGATGGGCCGCGGCCATCGCGCCTTCCACGGCCGTCTCCACGTCGGCGAGCGTGCCGCCCGGCAACGATGCGGCACGCGCGCCTTCACGCGACGCCAGCGTCACGGTCTGTTTCACCATGAAGGCGTAACCGATCTCGATCATCCCCAGCATCGCTGTAACGAACAGCGGCGCCATCACCGCCATCTCGACCACGGTGGTTCCCCTCCGACGGTATCTTCGCTTCCCGATCGTTCTCATAGCACTTCCCACCATCCGAAGTAGTTCGACATCAGGACGATACCCGTCCCGATGCTCAACGGGATTGCGTACGGCAGCACTCCCGTCGCCTGGCTCAGGCTCTTGGCCGAGCCAAACTCGCTAAACGCTGTCTTAATCGTGCCCACCTTGGTCAACAAGACGCCGACATTCGCCGACGCCTCGAACCAGCAACGCCGATAGACGATCAGCCCAGCGGCGATGAGGCCGCCAGCCAAGCCGCCGACGATCACCGCGCTGAAGGTCAATTGAGGCCCCAGCCAACTCCCCAACGCCGCCATGAACTTGACATCCCCCGCTCCCATCGCGTGCATGGCCCACAGCAGCACGAGTACGCCGAATCCCACCAGCATGCCCAGCCCACCGGCGCCGAGACCCGACCACCCCTCATAAGCGGCCCGCGTCCCCAGTCCGGCAACGGCAATACCGGCGTTCAGCCAATTCGGCACACGATGACGGCGGAAATCGCTCCAGCAGGCGAAGATCATCCCAGGAACGATCACCGCCAGCATCACGTGTCCGAATCCTACCTGTGGCATGAGGGCACCTGACTCCCAAACAGACCGTCCTGGCGTCTTCGCCCCTGCGTCCATGAGACGCCCGACGGGCGGGGTTCGCCGCCCCGCCCGTCGGTACGTGAGTTTCGAAGTCCTTTTCCTGTCTCCTGGTCCGTTTCCCCGCCGCAGTCGCCTTAAGCGACGCTACGAGCGGCGGTTACGGCATCGTGTTAACGATATCCGTGAAGGTCTGCGAGACCTTGTCTCCCAGCGCGCTAATCGCGCCCAGCGCAATCACAATAATCAAGGCCAGCATCACCGCGTACTCGGTCGCGGTCGCACCTTCCTCCTCACTCAGGAATCGCTTCAAGAAATCCTTCATCACTCAATCTCCTTTCCCGCAGACAACCAACGCTGCCCGGGTGCTTCTCTGGGCATCACAGGCCTCATACCAGCGATCGCCCCCCTTCTCTCGCTGTCCCCCCACCGTGAAGGGACGAGCTCCGACAGCATCCCTTCTGTCGATCCCGTAACGGAGTCCTTACGCCGGCCCGCCGTCACGCCTACGGTGACGACGAAGCCGAGTCTTCTCATGATGGATGGCGGTTGGGCCCCTTGCCGATCCCCTGCGGGAACGACTGGGCTCCATACTGAAATGACTTCCCTGTCCGGGGTGCCCACATCCCTCCGTTGCCTTGGGCCACGCCAGCCTCGATCCGGCCAACGTGTCCGACCCATGCGACCGCCGCTCGCGGCACCGCTTGGAATCGGTCGGGCCTTCGCCACCTTGCCAGCACTGCAATCGGCGGAAGCCTTTAACAACATAAGAAACAATGACAGGACAGGCAAGCGGCAATTCTCAGGTTGATAGTTGCCATGCATGATCGGACCGGTCCCCGCCAGATCCCTCTGGCTGTGCTGATAATCAGTATCGGCAGCCCGCCGTCTTCGAGTTGCTCCCTATCTTCAAAACCGTCCGATTCCGTTTGACCTGTCGCTTCCTGACGCACGGCTTCCGGCAGTTTTTGCCGATCTGTCAGGCTGGCATTGCGCACAAACAGACGGCAGCACGCGACCGCACCGACCCCGTGCCTCATGCGACCGCAAACTCAGCCCACAGTACGCCCGTCGTCGCGCCGATGTGGAAACGCGCCAACGACTGGACCCGCTGCTTTGGACGGAAACACCGTGAACGCCAAGCCTCCGTTGACGATTCGCCCCGAATCTCGCCTTCGCCTGCCTGTCCAGGTGCTGTTCGTCCTGCTGCTTGGCATGTACATCCTCCTGGCTCCCCAAACCAGGAACCGCGACGACAAGGACTGGAGCCACCTCTGGCTCGGCGGGCGGATGATCGCCACGGGCCATGCCGCCCAGATGTACGACCCCGGCTTGCAGATCGAGGTGTACCGGCGAGCCGATCCTACCGGGAGACCCCCGGCCGTATGGAGGCAACGAAACGAGATCCTCGGCTGCTTCAACTACCCCCCGCCGGCCGCAGTCGCGTACGCCGCCCTCGCATGGATGCCCATGGCCACGGCCGCCGTGGTCAACGCCTATCTCTCGCTGGGACTAGCGCTGCTGTTCGCCTGGCTCCTCGCCCGGAGCCTTCACGTCCGACTTACATGGCTCCCGGTCGCCATTGCCATCCTTGCCTACCCTCCCTTCTTCATCAATCTGTCGCTCGGCCAGAATGCTGTGATCTCGATGTGCGTTCTGATCGGGGCGTGGTGCCTGTGCAATAGCCGCAGAGACCTCCTGGCCGGCCTGGTGCTGGGCCTGCTCGTCTGCAAACCCAATTGGCTCCTCGCGGTCGGCTGGATCCCTCTCGTCCACCGGAGATGGCGTGTCTTGTTCGGCCTGTCTCTCGGCGCGGCGTCTATCCTGGCCGCAACCCTGCTCGTGACCGGACTCCAGCCGTTCCTGGATTACGGTCACCTCTTCCGCAAGGTCGCCCACCTGAACGGACTCCCAGGTTATGCCTTGGACCTCAAGTACAATGCCCTGGGCCTGTTCCGAAAGTGGCTTGGGGCCGGTTCGACCGCTGCCAACGCTCTCGGGTGGACGACTTGTCTGGCTATGGTGCTGGCCACTTGGCGGGCCTCCCGCGGCGCTTGGCAGCCGGGAACAGCGGGCTTCCGCCGGCTCATGGCGTGCAGCTTCACGGCCACACTATGGGTCAATCCGCACCTGAATCATTATGACCTCCTTGTCTCCGCCCCCTGCGTGGTGGCACTGGCCCAGGACTGGAAGGTGCTGGGCCGCGCCGGCCGAATCGTCGTCGTCGGCATCGCCGCGCTGACGTACGCCGCCGTGCCGTGGGATAGATCCTGGACCTGGGGCATGGTCTTTCCCGTGCCCAGTTTTGCCATATTGGCACTATGGGGGTGGTTGGCTTATCAGACCGCGGCCCATGTTGACCGCGAGGCGGAGCGACCCAAAGAGGCGGTCGGCTTTGTCACGCGGAGTCGTCCACGCCGCCGAGCTGCTCCGGCGGGATCGACTGGCACCTCCAAAGGGGTCTCACGGCACGTGCTTCAGTCCGGCCTTCGGCCGACCGCTGGACTTTGGCACTTTGGGGTCTTGATGGGGTGTCGGCTCAGGCTGACGACCTACCGGTGGTAACGATTCCGTCTTGAGAACTCG
>JAFGQA010000246.1 GCA_016935885.1 Phycisphaerae bacterium
ACTGTGGCACCGGCGTCTCGCCGGTGGTTTTCACGGTCAGGAACGGCGTTTCCGAACCGCTGTTTTCCCTTTTGCCACGGGCTGCTAAGGCACTTCACGGTTGGATGCACCTGTGGCACCTGTCTGCGTGCGACGCACGGGCAGGCCGCGGCCAAAGGCGGTGGATTCACGGGCTTTGGTGCCCGTGGCACAGTCGCAGGCAAGCGTGAACTGCTCCAGGGGGGTGCCACTGGCAGCTTGTCTGCCAGTGTGAATGCCCCATGCGCCCACCCGATGGACCACACGGGCGGGCAAGAGGCCCGTGGCACCCGAAATCGAGTGCCGAGGTAGGAGTCCCGGACCAGATCGCTACTTCTGATCGCGGCGGCGATGGCGTTATGATCGGACCGCAAAAATAATCGCGCAACTTCTTTGCACGTTACCTAAGTTGTATCTTAAGGTTGAGTCGGTCAGCATGGCCCGCAGGCAGTGCGACCCGTAACGGAAGCCTGCGACGAAGGATCAATGCAATCATTCATACTTGAATGGGAGGGTCGTCGCGGACAAAGTCGCAGGTAAACACCACCGACCCTGACGGATCGCCGAAGGGGAAAGGCGCGACACTCAGTGGCGTCCGGCTCTGGCTGCCTCCTACAGAGCCGGGCGCCCATCTTTTTAATGGCGAATTGCGAATAGGAAATAGCTGATTGCGGGCGCGGCCTGTCAATCGGCCTGCGGATGTAGTCTCTGCGCCCTCCGCGGCTGATCATCTGCAACGACACGCTCTGTTTCGACGCGTTGACGCCCTGTTCACCGCCCCTCTAGAATCCCATTCGATGTAATGTTCCTACTACGTCGGCGTATCGACATTCCGATGTCTTGACTCGTCCGCAACGGAGTGCACCATGCCGTTCAAACGCGCCAAGCGACTTGACCAGCTTCCGCCGTACCTCTTCATCGAGATCGACCTGAAGAAACGCGAGGCCGTCGCCGCCGGCCGGGATGTCATCGACTTCGGCGTCGGCGACCCGGACAGGCCGACGCCGAAGTTCATCATCGACCGCATGGCCGAGGCCATCTATGACCCGAAGAACCACACCTACCCGTTCGGCGTCGGCGTCGCAGAATTCCGGGCGGCCGGCGTCGAGTGGCTGGCGAAGCGCTTCGGCGTCACGGTCGATCCGAAGTCCGAATTCCTGACGCTGATCGGCAGCAAGGAGGGTCTGGGGCACTTGCCCGTGGCGGTGATCAATCCTGGCGACGTCGCCCTGATCCCGACACCGGCATATCCCGTCTACAATGCCGCGACCCTGTTCGCCGGCGGCGTGCCCTACTTCATGCCATTGACGGAGGAGCACGCCTTCCTACCGGACCTGGATGCCATTCCCGCCGACGCGCTCGACAAGACAGCGCTGATGTTCCTCAACTATCCGAACAATCCGACCGGCGCGGTCGCGCCGCTGGACTTCTACGAGAAGTGCGTCCACCTGGCCGGACGGCACGACTTCATCATTTGCTCGGACGCGCCGTACACGGAGCTGTATTTCGACGACAACGACCGGCCGCATTCCATCCTGGAGGTCCCCGGTGCCAAGGACGTGTGCATCGAGATGCACTCATTCAGCAAGACGTTCAACATGACCGGCTGGCGGCTCGCGTTCGCCGTTGGGAACGCGGACGTGCTGGCGGCACTGGCGAAGGTCAAGGGCAACATGGATTCGGGGGCCTTCGCCGCGATTCAGCATGCCGGCGTCGCCGCCTTGCGGGGGTGCGATCATCCAGACATCGCCGGCATTCGGGCGTTGTACAAGCAGCGCCGGGACCTGCTCGTGCCCCGTCTGAACGAAATGGGTTTCCACGTCGATGTGCCGCGAGCAACCTTCTACGTCTGGGCGCGGTGTCCGGATGGCTACGACTCGATGCGCTGTGCGGCCAAGATGTTGGACGAGGCCGCCGTCGTCGCCGTGCCGGGCGTTGGATTCGGAAAGCCTGGCGACGGATTCGTTCGCTTCAGCTTGACCGTGGAACGACATCGCATCGTCGAAGCGACCGATCGGCTCGCGAGCCTGAAATGGTGAGCGGCAAGCAACACGACGCGTACATCGGTCTGGGCTCGAACATGGGCCGGCGCAAGAAGAACGTCGCGGCGGCACTGAACGCGCTCGAGACAACGCGCGAGATCGAGGTCATCCAGGTATCCGGCCTGTACGAGACCGATCCTGTCGGCGGCCCGGAGGACCAGCCGAGTTTCATCAACGCGGTCGCCCATTTGAAGACCACGTTGAGCCCGGAACGCCTACTCGCGGTTTGCATCAACATCGAGGAGTCACTCGGCCGCAAGCGCGAGATCCGTTGGGGGCCTCGAACGATCGACCTCGACCTGCTGATCTATGACGAGGAGATCCGCGCCACGCCGGAGTTGATCCTGCCCCATCCCCTGATGCACGAACGGCGATTCGTGATGGAGCCACTCGTTGAAATCTCCCCGAATCTGGTTCACCCGATGCTCGGTCAAACGGCCGCGGAGATCCTGGAGGCGCTGCCCCGGGACGGCTAACAGCCCGTGGTAAAAGGGAAAACAGCGGATCGGAAACGCCATTCTTGACCGTAAAAACCACCGGCGAGACGCCGGTGCCACAGTTTTGCCACGGGCTGCTAACACGACCGCGCAGCGTGCCAGGTCACTGAGTCCACGCGTGTAACCGTTCAACACCGATGCGACAGGCCGCGCGGACCGAAGGCCCGCGGTTCTTCTGTGCCGGAAGCGGTCGGCTCAAGCCGTTATGATCACGACGGTGCCAGGCGTGCGGCGATACGCCGCGCATCCGGTAGGAGCGCCATGAGCATGGCGCTCATGAAGGCCACGGACAAGGCGACGTGCCCGGCGATAACCGCCATGGGGACGGGCCAGTGGCCTTGCTCGTACACGGTGGCCCCGTGTGAGCTGCGTTCCATCGTGTCCACGAGCGGGGCGTCCAACACGCCACCGGACAGCATGAGCGAGGGCGGGAACTGGGCGTACAGATGGACAACCAGCAACACGGCTGGCACGATCCGCGCTCCAGGCCGGCTGAGCAGGGGTTGCAGGCCGTGCAGAAAGACTAGCAGCAGGACCGGCTGGGCGAGAAAGGCCAGGCGGGCCTTGTCACTACCGCCGAGCAGGGAGAGCAAGCAGCATACGAGGTAGTAGAGCACCCAGCGGTGTTCGCGGACGTACCGCCTGGCCCCGGGCAGGAGGACCAGGCCGACCAGTGGAAGGCCCAGCGCGTAGACGACGCCGAGCACAGACTTGAACAGATAGCCGGGGTCGGTCAGCAGCCAGCCCGCGACCGCGAATGCCACGTTCCAGGGCGCGCCGGTCGTGCTGCCGATCGGCGTGATGACAAGACGGAGAGCGGCCCAGACGCCCGCGCAGGCCGCCAGCGTCAAGCCATAGCGCCATGCCAGCCGACGGGACCAGCCGACCGATTTGATCTCGTAGACCAGGGCGCACACCCAGACGATCGCGCACTGCTCGCGTTGCAGCATGGCGATCGGCAACAGGACGGCCAGCCAACGGGTCCTGCGAGCCAGCATCAGGTTCAGGCCGACCAGCACGAACAGATACATCAGCGGGTCGATATAGCAGGGGCAGTAAAACGCGAACGCAGGCCCCCAGGCCGACGTGGCCAACAGCAGGCCGCCAAACATGGCGAACGATCGTGAAAGGCCGATCCGCCTTGCCAGCAAGTGCCAGACTATCAGCACCGAGGCCCAGGTCACCAAGTTCAACAGCCGAAACCGCCAGACAACCGGTCCCGGAAGGCAGGTGCTCAGCAGCGGCGTGAGCACGCGATAACAGTACGGAGCAACAGGGACGAACGACTCGGCGCGGGCCTCATCCCGGGCCATCGCCGCGTAGTAGATCCCATCGTGACCGCGGCCGTCGTGCTTCGGCGTGAGCCCGGTCATGCAGAACAGCAGCACCAAGACGGTGGGATAGAGCACCGTCGCGCCGAGCAGGTCCCACCGTTGTGAGACGATCCCGTGATGCGTTGGGATGCTCGCGCGATGCATCAGGCCATAACTCCTCGCCTGGCAATCGTGGACCCACGCTTGAAAGCCGTGGCCACGGGCCTTGGTAAGCCCAGGAGGAATGTCGGCTGTTACACGTGGTGAGATACCTTGGGCTGACGAGAATCACGAGCGGCGGGGGCTTATCGGACAGCACGCGTGTATGCCAAGACGCTTCTGGCGTGAAGCCCGCGGATGGCGAGCGGCACCATTACCTATGCCACCCTGTTTGAAGGTTGTACACGTACGAAGCGAAGGAAGATCTGCCGGCAGCGCGCAATTCAAAACAAGCCGTTTTCCTGTTCAGGCTGAATGACTGCGGGTACGAACACAACGAACTCGCCTACCCTGTCGATCGCGGTGTACGCTTCGTGGCCATCCATGCCATCCAGCAATGACTCGTGTATGAACACGCACGATTCCCCGTTCGCTCCAATCTCCAGGACCTGCCCGTCTTGCACGTCGATCGTCCGCACAGGACGTCGCGAGAGATACGACGCCCCCAACAGCAGAATCTTGCTATTGTGCAAGTCCGGCGTGACACCCACCCACCGTGCACCCGTCGGTGTGTTTGACACATGCCACCTTCCCAAATCCGACATCGCGGCGAAACGCCGAGCTGCCTTCGCCCGCCGGGCCGGCAATCTCGATTGAACGACGGCCATGCCACGAACCTGAACGGCCAGCACCATGAGCAACACCGAAGCCAGGGCGACCCGAACCCACCGCGGCCGCCTTCCCGGATGCCGCCACCAGGACAGGCCGACCCAAAGCGGGTAACCGACGAGCACCGGAATCAGCGGGGCCACGAATCGGACGCCCTCATCCCACGGCCACAGACACAACACGAGCAGTGTCAGCAAAAGGTAGGCGTCTACCGGTGAGCGGTATCGAATGAATCGAACGATCGCGACCACCACGAAGAACCCGCCGACCAGCCAGGTCGTCGGCCGATCCAACGGTGGATTGAAGACTTGCCACCACACCTCCCGTGGCAGCACGGCCTCCTTGAGCGCCTCCAACCGCATCGGGCCGAACATCGCGAGGCGTTCGAGTTGAAGTGCCAAGCCCGTGGCATTTGTGTGCTCCAATGAGCGGGCGGAGACCCACGTGTCTAGATAGCTGTATTCATGTGGATAGGCGCTCTGGCGAATCTGCCACGCTACAAACGGGCCCGTCGAACAGGCCATGAAGATCGCAAGCCACGTTGCCCGGCGGCCCAGCGTCTGGCTCCGGTGGCGCAGGAGCGTGATCGCCATGACCGGCAGCAGCACGATTCCCATCGACCGAACCATGAACGCCGCGGCCGTCAGCAGGCCGCCCAGCGCGACGTCCGTCCACCTGCTTACGGGCCGGCGCCACCACGAATCCATCACAACGAGCACGATCGTGGCGATTGCGGTGAACACCGGTTCCGACAGCGGCGTGGTCGTCAACACGAGCAGCACCGGACTGCTCGCGACGAGCAGACCTGCCACCCAACCGAGCCGTTCGCCCAATGCCCGGCGGTGCAATAGGTAGGTCATCACACCGGTCACGGCCCAGCAGGCCGAGAAGAGGATTCGCAGAGCCAGGAACGGCGTCTCCCCAAACACCAACAGCGGGGCGATGATTGCCGGGAACGCCGGTGGCGTCATCATCTCGTGCGGCGGGAAATGCCCGGTCTCCCAGAGGGTTCGGGCGATCGTCAAGTACCGAAAGACATCCGGCGAGAACGAACACCAATCACCCATGCTCGGAAAGCACGCCAGCAAGGCCACGAGCGCCAGTCCGGCTGACTTCCACACCACGCCCGCCCGACCGGGCTGCGCGGCGACCGGCGTCCGCTCAAGATGAAGACGCTGCCCCCCTATCAGAACCGTCGGCCGCGATGCCATTGAAGCAGAACGGGCTCCCATCAGTGCCGTCTTCTGAACCGGGCTGCGGATCAATATTGGAAACCGCCTCAGCATAGCAGCCCGTGGCAAAGCTGTGGCACAGGCGCCAAAGCCGGTGGTTTTCACGGTCAGGAACGGCGTTTCCGAACCGCTGTTCTCCCCTTTACAACGGGCGGATGGATCCTGTCGCCTCAGGTCATGGCATTCGCCTTCCCCGCGACGCCGCCTACTCCAGGTTGTCCCGAGTTCATCGACGGATCGGCCGATAACCTGAAACGGCGATCGTGCCCCGTCCACTGGCTCGTATGGCAAGCCACCGTACGGCAATGGGCCGAGCTATCGCGTGGAAACCGGCAAAGCCACCTCGCCCTGGGCCGGCAAACCCCCCAGGCCCAAACCGCCCCGTCAGATCAATGCCTGCCTGAGGATGGTGATCATTGGGTGGGCATCAATGGCAGCTTGCTGCCAGTGCGATCCTGGAGGTGCTTCCGTACGAAACACTGGCGGGCAAGCCGCCAGTGGCACCCAGCGTAGGCGCCGTGCCGGAGCGTCACCTAGCTTGATCGTAGAGGCCGCGGCGGGCAAAAACGGAACCAGAGCCGGCTTGTGCCAAGCCGGACCGGACCGACACGGCCCGGCTCTGCTGGGGGCGCGCCTCATTTCTCGGCGAGAGCGCGTGAGGACGAACTCGATCCTTTGAACAGCAGGCCGATGAATCGCCAACCCGCGTTCAAAGAACGCGGGCCTGGACTTTGGCACTTAACTAGTTACTGCGTGCCCTGGCCTACGCCGCCTGGCGCCCGAGAATCAGCCTGTGCGGGCGAAGCTGA
>JAFGQA010000247.1 GCA_016935885.1 Phycisphaerae bacterium
ACTGTGGCACCGGCGTCTCGCCGGTGGTTTTCACGGTCAGGAACGGCGTTTCCGAACCGCTGTTTTCCCTTTTACCACGGGCTGCTATGCCTTACCGGGGCACCGCAACATGCACGGGCGTTTTCGTGTTGGGGGAAGTCCCGAAACACAATTGTGCCTGGTGCGAGATTCCCATCTCGCATCCGTTGGGACAGGATTCCTCTCCTGGGACATTCGCGTGCAATGGTTCGCGTCGGCGTCGGCGCAAGAAGGGATTCTCGCGCCAGCAAGCCGAACTCCGCGCCGGGGTCTCCGAGCACTTCTTCGGGCAGGCGGCGCACGGCTCCCCGCGTGCTTCACATGGCCGACATTATCGGGCAGGTTGCCCTCATCGGGGGGAGTGTCAAACCAAGTCCTGCAACTGGCTAGCCGATACTCCTCCGGGCACGGGCAGCGATGCCGACCGCGGCAGCGACTCGAGTTCTCGCTCAGGATACCAAGCCATGCTCAGCAGTCGCGGCGGGTGAGCAGTCTTCTCGCCCCGGCCACGCACCTGGCGGGCGGAGGCGACGCAATGGGCCAAGAGATAATCGACCTCTGCGGCAGGATCTGCCCCTATCCGGTCGTGGAGATTGTGCGCGAGGTCGGTCGGCTGCGCAGCGGAGAGACGCTGCGCTGCGTCGTTGACGACCCACTCGCGCTGAAGTCTGTGCCAGAGGAGCTCGAGGATTTCCCGGATATGACGATCACCATCACCAAGCTTGGCAAGGTCTGGGAAATCACGGTGGAGAGAGAGTAGCGACGTGAGACCCTTGTTGCAGCAAGTGTAGGAGGAACGCGATGGATACTAGGACCCAGCGGGCTGACGGCTCTTCCCTCGGAGTGGTCGAAAAAGCCAAAGCGCCGCGTACGTTGACACGCCCGGATGATCGCGACGGCGTGCGCCAAGCCCCGGGGCGACAGGGTACTCCTGCCGAGGTCCGTGGATCTCCCGGGCCCGCGACCGAGAGACCTGTGCGTTCACGGGCACGGCGGCTGACGAGCCCCTTGTTCATGGTGGGCTACTTTGCGGTGCTCAACGTCATCATGTACCTCACCATCCACAAGTTCTGGATCGGCGGCAGCAGCTTCCTGCCCATGGTCGGCAAGCTTGGAGAAGGCAACAAATTCCTCTTCGCCTTCCTCGTGAACATCGGCGTCATTGTGGGCGCGTTCGTGGGAGCCTACTCGAGCGGTGAGTTTCACCTCCGGCTGCCCAAGAAGAGGGACTTGGTCAAGGCAATGATCGGTGGCACCCTGATTGGCATGGGAGTCACGGTGGCCCCGGGTACGTGCACCACTGCGTTCGTGACGGGCATGCCCATGCTTTCGGTGTCTTCGTTTCTTTCGGCCGCGGGCATCTTCATTGGCGCCCACATCGTATACAGCCAAACACTGGGGAGGCGATAACCATGTCTTTATATCTGCTCGCGACCATTGGCGTCCTGTTCGGCATCGGGTTTGGGTTCTTCGTGCAGCGCGCCGGCCTGTGCTTCGCACACGGCCTCGGCGAGATCTACATTGGAAGGGGAAAACGCATCATTCGTCTGTTTCTCGTGATATTCGTCATTACGAGCATCGGATTCCTGTTGAGCAGCTACATCTCGCCTTCGCTGGGCCTCAAGCCCATTGGACAACTACGCGGCTACGGGTTCTACAACCTGCTATCGGGCATTCTGTTCGGGGTGGGGATCGCCCTGAACGGGGGGTGCATCCTGGGTACGCTGCGTCAGATCGGTGAAGGCAACATGCTGTTCCTGGTTGTCTTCGTCTGCTTCATCCCCGGTCTGGCCCTGGTCGTGTACGGCCTCGACCCGCTGCTCGAGAGCGGCTACAGCGTTCAGAAGGTCCTGCTGCCAGGTTTGCTGGGTGTGGCTGCCCCATATGTCACGGCCACGTTGGCGGCGAGTGGGGTGATCTGGTTCCTGGCCATCCGCAATCGGAAGCGTCGCCCGGTATGACAAGCGGCAGCACTACGAGCGAACTGGATTTGAGCGCGCGCGCCGCGCACATACTGGAGGCCCGCAACCGGGCCTTCCGTGTTTTATACGACACGGTCATGGAAGTCGAAGGCGTGTCGGAGGAGGGTGTTTACGGGCCCCTTTGCCGCAACCTCCGCCGGATCTGCGACGCCCGGTACGCCGCGCTGGCCGTCTACAATCCTGCCTTCGGAACGCTGACGCACAAGGCCACGGACGTCGCGGAGGGGGACAAGCACGGCGTCGGCCCTTGCGAAGGGGGCTCCTGCACAACACCTGTCTCAGCAGAGATGATGGAGCGGTACACGAAGAGGCAGGTGCGAATGTGTGCGAGCCACACCGCCTGCCCCATGGAGAAACTGACCGGATGCGTTCTGTTGGGAAGAGTCACTTCTGGGGACATCGTGCCGCACTGTCTGTCATGTGTCCGCGAGGGGAGGCTGATTGCGGTTGCAAAGGTGTACCTGCCGGCGGGCACGAAGCTGAAGATGAAGGACATCGTCGACACCTACATGAATCTGGCAGGCATGATCCTTCAGCGTGTTCAAGCGGTGCGGGCCGTGCGCGAGAGCGAGCAGCGCTTTCGCGACATCGTCGAGAGCATGTACGACTGGGTCTGGGAAGTGAACGCCGACGGCGTTTACACATACTCGTCCGAGAAAGCGCTGGCGATCCTGGGCTACAGTCCGGAGGAGATCGTCGGCAAGACACCCTTCGACCTCATGCCGCCTGAGGAGGCCGAGAGAATGCGGGGTGTTCTCGAGGAAATCGCCGACAATGTGCAGCCGATCCGGGATTTGGAGAACTGGAACCGCACCAAGGATGGCCGGCGTATCTGCCTGTTGACCAACGGGATCCCCCTGTTTGGCGAACGTGGAGAGTTCATCGGCTATCGCGGAGTGGACACCGACATCACCGAACGCAAGCGGGCCGAGGAGGAACTCCGTAAGAAGAACAAACGAATGGAGGAACTGAACGCGGAGCTCACGATTCTGAGCCGCGCGGATCCGCTCACCACGCTGTACAACCGAAGGGCGTGGGAGGAGGCCCTGACCCGGGAGCACGATCGCTTCCGGCGACACGGTTGCACCTACAGCATCATCATGATCGATGTCGACAACTTCAAGGCGTTCAACGACTGCCAAGGCCATCAGGCCGGCGATGAGTGTCTGCGTAGCGTTGCCGGGTCCATTGCGGCGTCCTGTCGGCGCGTTGATGTGGTCGGCCGATATGGGGGGGAGGAGTTTACCGTTCTGGCTCCAGATACGAGATTGGAGACCGGTGTCAAGCTCGCGGAGCGCATTCGCAAGGCCATCTGGGCGCTCGATCTTTCCCACCCGTGCAGTCCGACTGCCGAGCGCGTCACGATCAGTCTGGGAGTGGCTGAGAGTACGGCCGGTTGCTGGGAGCATGTCCTCAGAGCATCCGATGACGCGCTGTACCTGGCCAAACGAGCTGGACGGAACATGGTATACGGTGACCGGAAAGTCACTTCCAAGCTTGGCCAGCAACGTGCTGACGACGGAGATGGCACGTCATGTGACGCAGTCAGAGAGACGCGCCGCATTCCGGCCCGCGTGCTCGTCGTCACCGACGACCCCGAAAGCAGAATGGTGTGCACCGATGGTCTGGAGCCCGCGGGCTACCGTGTCCAACATGCTGCTGACGGCGAAGCAGCTCTCGCGAGCATCAGCCAAGACCCGCCGCAGGACCGGCCGGATGTTATCATCATGGATGCGACGCTGCCGGGCGTGGACGGCCTGGAGTGGACCCGCAGGCTGAAGGCGGACCCCAACACGGGCGACATTCCCGTCATCCTGGCGAGTGCCGAATCGGGATGTCCACACGTGGCCGCTGCCATCGACGCGGGGGCCGATGAGTCCCTCGTCAAGCCGATCCAGCCGGCCGACTTGGTTCTCCGAGTTCGTTCGATGGTCCAACGCTCGCAGGACCACAAGGACCTGCTGCGAAGCTTCGAGGTGCGCGGCGAGCATGTGCGGGTCCTGGAGTGCCTGGTCGAGTTCTGCCGGGTCGTCGGCACGAGTCGCAACCTCGACGACGTTCTCGAGCACACCATCGCCGCCGTGGCCGAACTGACGCAGAGCCGGCGAATCTCGATCATGCTTCCTGACCGGGAGTTGTCCCGACTCAGCATCCGCAAGTCCATGGGCATCGAGGAGGAGCTGGCCGACACGATCAGGGTGCCGGTCGGAGAGGCCGTGGCCGGGCAGGTCTTCGCGTCGGCGAGGCCCTTCGTGGTCAACGCCGAAGGGCAGATCCCCAAGAACCGGGCGGAGTATGACTCCCTCTTCTTCGCCAGCGTGCCGATGCTCTCGACTCCGCTGGGCGCGGCGAACCGTGTGGTCGGTGTGCTGAATGTGACGGATCGCGTGGGGGGACAGCCGTTCGCACAGCACGAACTGGGACACCTCGAGTTGATCGCCGGCATCGTTTCGACCGCTATCCACGAGATCTCGGCTCGTGAAGCTCACGACCGCGCCTCTGAGTCGATGATGGTGGCCCTCGTTCGCCTCGCGGAGCATCGGGACAATGACACGGGCCTGCACGTGGACCGCGTGACACAGTATTGCCGTGTTCTGGCAGAGGAACTTCGACAGACGGACCGGTTCCGCGAGGTGATCGACGATCTCTACGTGGAGAACCTGGTCCGCAGCGCTCCGCTTCACGACATTGGCAAGGTTGCCATACCGGATCAGATTCTCCTGCATCCCGGCAGGCTGGCGGAGGAGAAAATGGCGGTCATGCGGACTCACTCCATGATCGGGGCCCAGACGATCCGAACGCTGATCGAGCGTGCGCCGGACGTCGGCTTTCTGTCCATGGCGGAGGATGTCGCCCATTATCACCATGAATGGTACAACGGTCTGGGCTACCCCGCGGGGCTCAAGGGAGAGGCCATACCGCTCTCGGCACGCATCGTGGCCCTGGCGGACGTTTACGACGCCCTGGTCACGAAACGGGTCTACAAGGAGATGATTAGCCACGACGAGGCCGTGGCGACGATCGCCGAAGGAGCGCGCAGCCAGTTCGATCCGGACGTGGTCGAGGCTTTCATTCGCAGCAAGGAGAAGTTCCGGGAGATTCGGGACCGGTGCGCCGGAGACGGGGTGATATGATCTGTCATGGGCGAACGACCCGCTCGCCCGTAGGCCGAACGGGACCGACACCTCCATGGTCGTTGTCACGCAACTGGCGATGAAATGTTCGGTAGGCCCAGAGCGGCAAGGAAGTCTCCGCCTGGCGGTTCATTCTGATGATACGAGCAACGTAGGGCGGCCTTTGGCCGCAGCCAAACTGTGGCAAAGGCGTCCCGCCTGTGGCCCAACCGGCGAGACGCCGGTGCCACAGTTTTCTTCGCTAAACTCGAAGGTTTCGCCTGATAACAGTGTAGAACAGGCCGCGTGCTTGCTGGTGGCCAGGTGGCCCTGCGTCGTTGTGCTCCCAGGGCTCCTACAGGCGGGTAGGTGCGGTGAGCGCATACGATTCCTCAAGTTGTCACGGGCCGCCTCCCGACATCAGGCCACGGCTTCGCTGCGCGACGGCATACTGAGTGCATAACGACATGTGCCGACAGCGGATATCACACCAGCGGTCGGCGACATGTCAGCCAACGCACGGAGCCCTGCCGGCTACGTCCTGAGAGCCGTTCCCGCCAGATTCGCCGGACCCAGTGCGCAACGGCGCCAAGACAACTCCCGTTGCTCGTTATCTCGCAATACGCATAGTGAGTCCGAGGATCTGCTGAATGAGAAGGCTGCGTCAACAGTCCGGAGCGGACCTCGCTCGGATCCAATGGCTGGGCCTGCCGCTGGCGCCGCCAGACCTCGGCTAAGCACTGCCGCCGGCCGACGAAAGTTCAGAGTCGTTGAGGTCGCTGCTCAACGTGCGCACCGATGCAAGGCGAACGAGACATGAAGACCCGGAAAGGCAGGACCACGGGGCATGACGGCCTCAGCCGCCTCGACGCACACAAGATTCCGCGTGAGTATCTCTTGTCCGGGCGCTGCACGCGATATAATCCCCACAGAAGGGGTTGGCAGCGTCGCGAGCGGAGTTGACATGAATCTGTTCACGCTGATCTCCGAGGCTTTGTGCAGCCTTGGCAAGAACAAGGTGCGAACCGGCTTGAGCATGCTGGGCATCGTCATCGGCGTGGCGGCGGTGATCACGCTGGTCGCAATGGCCCAGGCGACGAAGACGCGCGTCGAGGACGAGATTGCCAGAATGGGCGACGACTGGATGTTCATCAGGTACTGGGGTGTCGCACAGCGCGGCGTCCGCGGTAGCGAGCGGGAGCGCAAGCCGTTCCAGACCAAGATGGAAGCCGATGCGATCATGGAGCAGTGCTCTGCGGTACGGGCGGCGACGCCCAGCAACCGCATGTCGATGCAGGTCAAGTCCAGCTATAACAATGTTTCCACGCAAATAGAGGGGGCCTATCCGAACTACCTGGACATCCGTCGCTGGACCGTTGACGCGGGGCGACCCCTTGATGAATCGGATGAGCTTGACAATCTGCCTGTTTGTGTCATCGGCCAGACGCCAACCAAGGAACTCTTCGGCTCGATCAATCCCGTGGGCGAGTTTATCACGATCAAGAACGCCAGGTTCAGGATCGTCGGCCTGCTCTCGTTCAAGGGCCAGAGCGGTTGGCGAGACTACGATGACATCGTCCTTTTTCCATACATGGTCTTTCAGCGGAAGATTGCCGGTTCCGAGAGATCGGCCACGATCCTGGCGGCGGCCCGTCACGGCGTGGATCCGAAAATAGCCGAACAACAGATCCGAGATCTACTGCGTGCCATGCACAACCTGCGGGAAGGGGAGGAGGATGACTTTCGGATTCGTGCCCTGAGCGAGTTTGCAGACGTGAAGTCGGAATCCAGTGAGGCATTCACGTGGCTCTTGGGCATGGTGGCCGGCGTGGCATTGGTGGTCGGTGGCGTGGGGATCATGAACATCATGTTGGTCAGCGTGACCGAGCGGACGCGGGAGATCGGCTTGCGCATGGCGATCGGTGCCGACGGCTTCGACATCATGTGGCAGTTCCTGATCGAGGCGGTGATCCTTTGCACACTGGGCGGCATCATCGGGATGTTCGCCGGCTGGGGAGCCAGCCGCTTGATGACGGAGTGGAAGGGCTACGAAACGGAAGTCTCCTACTGGATCGCCTTCATTGCCCTGGGCTTCGCCTGCGTGACCGGTATCTTCTTCGGCTTCTACCCGGCGTGGCGGGCAAGCCGTCTGGATCCGATCGAGGCGCTGCGGTACGAGTAGGAGGTTGTCTCGAGACTGTGGCACAGGCGCCAAAGCCTGTGTCGTCACCGCCTTGGGCGGCGGTGCCACAAAGATGAGGTCGCATCCATGAGAACACCTTTGGTGATCATCGCAATCGTCGCTGTTGGAGTCGGCGGATGGTTCGGATACGAGAAGTACTTCGCCGCGAAGGGAGCGGAGGGCTTCATCACCAAGACATTGGATCGGGGCGAGATCATCAAGACCGTTTCAGCAACAGGGACGATCGAACCGTTGGTGAAGGTGATTGTCGGGTCGCAGGTCAGCGGGAACATCAAGAAATGGCATGCGGACTTCAACGCGCGCGTGACCGAAGGCTTCGTGCTGGCGGAAATCGATCCGGATCGGTTTCAGACGACCTTCGATCGGGCGAAGGCCAATCTGCGCCAGGCGGAAGCCAGCGAGGAAGAGGCCCTGGTCCGCTACAAAGATGCCGAGCGCGAACGCAAGCGGCTCGGGGGCCTGCTCGAGAAGAACATTGCCAGCGAAAACGAGTTCTTGATCGCCCAGGCAGAAGAGGATGCCGCCTGTGCAGCGTGGCACGGCGCACAGGCCAGTGTTCTCTCCGCCCAGGCGGTATTGAATGAGGCGAAGGTCGACCTCGACCGAACAATCATCCGCTCACCCATCGACGGCGTGGTCATCGCCCGGAACATCGAGGACGGCCAGACCGTTGCCGCCTCCCTCCAGGCGCCGGAGCTGTTCGTCATCGCCAATGATCTGAAACGGATGGAGGTCAACGCCAACGTCAGCGAATCCGACATCGGCCTTGTTAAGGAAGACGGGCTGGCCAGGTTCAGGGTTGACGCCTATCCGAAGCGGACGTTTTCTGGGACGATCTCACAGATCCGATACAACGCCACCGACGTCGATGGCGTCGTCACGTACGTTACGCTGATCGAGACACAAAACGACGACTTGGCCCTGCGGCCCGGCATGACCGCGAACGTGACCTTTGAAGTCGCCAAAGCCGAGGACGTGGTTCGTATCCCCAACGCGGCCCTCCGCTTCGATTTGAGTTCGCCGGATGCGGCGGGCCCCAGCCGTGAGAAGGGTCCCCGAAAGCCAACCGTGTATGTCCTGGAGAACGGCCAGCCCGTTAAGAAGGAGATCGAGATCGGACTGAGCAACGGGGCGATGACCGAGCTGCGTGCCGGCGCCGTGAAAGAGGGAGACGCCGTGATCACCGAGCGAGACTGGCGAGCCGGCAATGGACGTCAACGAGACATCACCCAATCGCTCCGCAGAGGGTAGGTAGAGCCCACGCCACTGGCCGGGGCGCGGCATGGAGCGATTCGCTGATGCGCTCCTCGGGTTCCTGTCGCGTGTGCCGAAGTGCTGGCAGATAGAGGTAAGAGGGCGTGACTGGAAGTTCACACGATCGAGAAGGCTCGGCACAGGCGAACGGTTCGCCACTGGTGGAGGTACGCGACGTTTATAAGACCTACCACGTCGGCGACGTCGATGTCCCCGCGGTCCGCGGCGTGAGCCTGACGATCAACCGCGGAGAGTTTACGGCGATCATGGGGCAGAGCGGCTCGGGCAAGTCCACGCTGATGCACATCATGGGGTGCCTGGACCGGTGCGATCGCGGCCGGCTGTTGCTCGAGGACGTCGAGGTGACGCGGATGTCCAAGCGCGAGCTCGCCAAGGTGCGCAATCGGAAGATCGGCTTCGTGTTTCAGAGCTTCAACCTGCTGCCGAGGACGACCGTGTTGGATAATATCGCCATGCCGCTGGCCTACGCTGGAGTCAGGCGCGGGCGGCGCCGGCGGCGGGCGGCGGCCATGCTCGAACGCGTCGGCCTGGGCCATCGGGCCTTGCACCACAGCAACCAGCTCAGCGGCGGGGAGCAGCAACGTGTGGCCATCGCCCGGTCGTTGGTGACGAGCCCCATCCTCCTGCTGGCCGATGAGCCAACCGGCAACCTCGATACGCGCACCAGCATCGAGATCATGGCCCTGTTACAGGAGCTTAATCGCGAAACCGGCCTGACCATCGGCCTGGTTACCCACGAGGTGGACATTGCAAAGTGCACGCAACGGGCAATCACTATGAAGGACGGGCAGATTGTTACTGACACGTTGAACGGGTCGGGACTCGGCGATTGACGATTGCGTATCTCGCAGTTCGTATCTCGCAGCTCGTATCTCGTGAAGCGTATCTCGTGAAGCAGAACTCGTGAAGCGGATCTAGTACCGCGTTTCCTAAGAAACGCGACTACGATTGCTGGACCGAGAATCCCTTCTCGGTCCTGAAGCCGGTGCCGAGAAAGGATTCTCGGCGGAGCGTGCAGTCGTTCTACTTGTGAAACGCCGTACTAGTGAAGCCTATCCCGCTTCGTTTCGACGCCTCACGCTTCACGTTTCACGCTTCACGTTTCACGTTTCACGCTGCCGACAGAGGCTCGCCACGTCAGAAGAACCCAGGTGATCACGCTGACGAGGATGACCGGGCCGCCGATGAGCGTGGGGACAGGGACCGGCTCGCCGACAATCACGTAGGTCAGAAGGGGGTTCATGACCACCTCCAGCAGTACGATGAGTGCCGCGCGGTGCGCCTCGACATGCCGCAACGCCCACGAGAACATCAGATACGGCAGCGCGAACTGGGGCACGCTGAGCAAGAGCACGAGCAGGAATTGGTGCCCCGTCAGGTGGAACGTCGCCCAGATCGCAACCGCCGGCGTCAGCAGCAGGCCCGAGCCGAGGAAGTTCAGGGCCACGACCGTGCTTGGGTCCACACGCCTGAGTCCGCGCAGGGCGACGGTCAGCAAGCCGTAGCCGCACCCGCTTGCCAGTCCGAGCAGCAGCGATGGAACGTCGCTGGTCGCGTGCCCAAAGAAGATGATCGCCACGCCCGCCATCACCAGCACGAGCACGAAGCCCTCGCGCAACTGCGGGCGTTCGTGCAGCAACAGCGGGGACGCCAAGAAGACCCAGATCGGGGAAGTGTACTGGAGAACGATGGCGTTGGCCGCGGCGGTCTGTGTCGTGGCGATCACGAAACATGCCGTCATCAACGTAAACGCCAGGACCGAGCCGATCGGCCAGCCGACCGCCGCGTGTCGCAGCGTCTTCCATCGACGCAGGGCGAGTGGCAGGAAGATCACGCCGCCGAAGAGCGAACGATAGCATGCGATGGTCACGCCCGACACGCCGGTGAAGCCCTCGCCGGCTTGGCTGAGCAGCTTGATCAGCGGACCGTTCAGGCTCCACAGCATCGCAGTGCACAGCAGGACGAGCGTGCCGAGCCAACGCATACGCGTGGTGGTGTGCTCAACGTGTTCATTCAATGCCATGAGGCGGAACTCCCCGCGCGCCCAGTGAGACTCGAGCACCTCATAGTACTATCATCGTCGAAGGAAAGGACAGCGCCCGAGCTGACGACGAGGCAACCCAGCAGAGGGTCCATGACAGTTACGACGGGCGTAGTACCGAGCCCCAAGCGCCAGCGCGGGGTCTTCGTGGGCGGACCGGCGGCGGGTCCGTCACACTGCCAGCGGGGCTGATCAGAGCCCCAAGCGCCAGCGCGGGGTCTTGGCGGACAGACCGTTCTGGCCTTCGGGCCCACTCGCTTGCGCTCGGGGCTCGGATCGAGTGCCCATCGCAGGCAAAACCGGGCGTCACGTCGCTCATTCGCGAGCCGCCTAAACTGTCATGGACCCACCGGCGGCTTTCAAACGCACCCACTCGCGCTCGGCGTACACGAAGTTGTGAAAGTGGCCGCCCAGCTAGCTGACGGGCCGCCCGTCCACGCAGCAGGCAGGGTAGTACACGGAACACTGAAGCAGAGCGTCAATTGGAAGCTCGCCTTGGCCGACGGACTCGTCGGCGACCCATCTGGGGAGCGGCTATGGCTTCGTCGAGGCTGAGCCTCCGCCTTGTTCCGCCTCCGGCTGTTCCGCCTCTACCTCTCCCACCACGTTCTTACACAGGGCTATGCAGAGCTTATGTCTGTTGAGAGCAGCTTTCCGACAATTGGCAAGGTCCTTATCGGCGTCTTCCATACATGTCGTCCATTGTTCCGGGTCGCCGTCGTCTCCGCCGTATAGCTCATCACATAGCTGCGTCTGCTCATCATGGTATGCGTTGCAAACGCCAACTGCCTGCGACCACTTGGTCCAACACTCTAATTCGCATGGAGATTGCGTGATGATGGCAATCACCGCCGCAATCAGCTCAGCGGTGGCCAGCCCCCCGGCCCTCTCGGTAGGCACTTGGGCGACTACCATTGGATCTTCCGGCTCGATCCCCCGGAAATCGGGAAACTGGTACGAGTAGCCTGCCAGGGTCCGTGCATCACCTGTCTTCTTGTCCTTGTTGGCAATGATCGCGTATCCAACCGTGGTCATCCCGTGGTTCCAAAGGAC